>CAYUOY010000010.1:0-53965 GCA_964446495.1 uncultured Woeseiaceae bacterium
GGTGGTGATCGTCCACTCACTCGGAGAGCCTTAACTCGATCGCGGACGATCACCACCGGCGCCGACCCGCCCATATAATTCGACAAGTAATTAGCAACTCAGACCGCCGGGATTTTCTAATCGTGCTTCTGTAGACTTTGCTTTAAATGCAGGACTACAATCTCGAAAGGCTGGGGCGCTTCCCGGGGTTAGTCAGGCATCGCGAATGGCGCGCATCACCAGGTTTTCGAGCAAGGAAATCTTGAAGTGATTGTAATTCAGAGGCGCGGCGCCACGTGCGGCTGAGCCGCCCGCCAGTTTGGCCGTTTCTTCGTCTTTGGCGCTACCTCTGGCAATGTCTTCAGCCACCGACATGCGGCGTGGTATGCACTCGACGCCTCCGCAGGCAATACGAATATCCTGAATCACGTTATTTTCTACTCGCATCGCAGCTGCCACATTGACGAGAGCGAAATCCCAGGTATTTCGGTCCGCCACTTTCTCGAAGTAGAATTGCGCGCCCGCCCACGTGTTGGGGATGCGGATTGCCGTCAGGATATCGGTGGGCCCGATGACGGTCATGCGTTCTATGTCGGCTTCAGGTCCAACGAAAAACTTTTCCGCCGCAACAATACGTTCACCGCCCTCACTTTGAATGACCATGCTGGCATCCAGCACGACCAGGGCGGGCGCCAGATCGGACGGTGATACAGCCACACAGCGGTCGGCACCGAACAGGCAGTGTTCGCGATTCATGCCCTCGGGCGTATCGGCATAGCAGGTGCTACCGCCCGCGCGGTAACAGTCGATTCCGCTGCGGTAGTACCAGCAGCGCGTGTCCTGACAAACGTTACCGCCGATCGTGCCCACATTTCTGATCTGTGGGCTGGCTACGTGCGATGCAGCAACCGCCAGCAAGCTGTAGTCTCGCTTTATTGACGCGCTGGCCTCGATTTGAGACACCGTAGTAAGCGCGCCAATTTCGATTCCGGAAGCTGTCTCGCGAATTCCCTGCATTGATTCAATGCGCGACATGTCGATAACGGCCTGCGGGCGTTTCGCCCGGTCCTTGAACCAGTCCAGGCTGTCTTGCCCGCCGGCTATCAGCCACCCATCGTCACCGAGCTTTCCAACGAGTTCCAGAGCAGCATCTATGTCGAGCGGTTGAAATAGCTCGAATCTTGTCATCATGTCTTTTGCCACAGCCATCCCCTGTTAAAACGTGTAAACCTGCAGTGGCCGATGGGATTGCTCCCGTTCCGCAATTGCGTTAATGATCATGTCTGGCACGATTGGTGTGCGATTGAAGTAGTGCCCGCCGAGTGCATCTGAAATAGCGCAAACCAGTGCGGACGCGGCGCAACCCATGACAGGTTCACCCATACCGCGGACGCCTACCGGGTTTTGCGGATCAGCGATGCCGACCGCATCCCAGCCAAGTTCCGAGGGAACATCCAGATACGACGGCGGCTTCGCCTGGTGGAAACCAACGTTTGCTGGCAGCCCGTTCTGCGGGTCATAGACCAATCGTTCGGTGCTGGCGAGGCCGATGCCCATAACCGCGCCTCCTTTTACCTGGCTCGCAAGACCCAGCGGGTGGATGACGGTGCCGCAATCAATAACGCCGTTGTACTCGAGAACTTCAAACCGACCTGTTTCGGTATCAAGCTCGATGAGCATGAAGCCTGCTGCCAGCGCGGGTGGCGACCCGTCGAGTTTGTAGTTGTCTTTCGCCACGCCGATCAGGCCACTACCTGCGATGGCTGTTGCCGATGCGCTGGTCATCGGATTCAGGTCATCCGGAATTTCATGGCCCGCGAATTTTCCACCCATTTCAATAGCTTTTTGTGCCGCCTGGCCGTACGTCATGCGTTGCGCCGGGTCTGCTTTGGAGAAAACCGTCTCGTCGCCGATATCGTACTCATCCGTTGCACCGCCAAACTCATCGACTGCAATTTCGAGCAGCTTCTGTCGCGCATCCATTGCTGCCGCATGATTGCTGCGCGACATCGTGAAACTGGTATTGCTGCCGAACTGGCCGAAGTTCCACGGCAGATGCTTGCGCGTATCGCCGCGTTCGATGACGCAATTTTCCCAACGGCACTTCAATACTTCCGCCACGACACGTGAAGTCGCTGCATAGGAATATGTGCCCAGGTTCCCGACGCCGGAGTGAATGTGTAGTCGACCATCGGGTGCGATTCTCACCAGACCGTCGAAACCGCTGGCACCCGCCGAATGATAGGCCTGGCCGATGCCAACACCGATCACTTTCGAGCCGTTGCGTTCACCGCTACGTGCTTTCATTTTCTCCCAGTTGAAAGCCATGGCGCCTTTATTCAACGCCTCGGTCTGGTAGGCGCTGGTGACCGGTCGTTGTCTGCCACCGAATATCGTGTCGTTGTTCGGTGCATTGATGCGACGAATATCCAGTCGGTCAACACCCAGCTCTTTGGCCGCTTTATCCAGCAACGGCTCCATTATCATCGCAATCTGGTTCTGTCCCGGCCCGCGCTGCGCGCCGCCCGGCGGAGTATTGGTCAGAACCGGAATGCCACGATATTGCATGGCCCCGGGTTGATAGCACATCGATACGGCGCCGGCCGCACTATTGAAATCCGGGTATCCGCCGTGTGGCCCGCCGGACTGCACAATATACAAATCAACGGCCGTTATCTTGCCGTTGCCGGCAACACCAACTTTCACTCGTCCCTGAAAACCGGCCCGGTTTGAGCCAAGGTAATATTCTTCGGCGCGACTGATACGCATCATCACCGGGCGCCCGATTTTCTTCGACATGTGTGCCGGTAAGGCCATGATGGGATACGGGGCGCCCTTGGAACCGAAGCCGCCACCACAATATTCCGCCACATAAACGAGATCTTTCGGCTCGATGCCAATGTGGGCCGCCATACCGGGAATCATGAAGCTCTGACTTTGTGACGAACCGAACAGGAAGCACTTGCCGTTTTCCCAATAGGACATGGCGCTCCGTGGCTCCATGCTGTGGTGTGAATTGCTGGCCGTAACAAAAGATTCGTCGTAGATGACCCTGGCATCAGCAAAACCCTTCTCCAGATCGCCGTACGACCACTCACTCACCGCCTTACCGCTCATGGGAAACTGGTCCGCATCGGCCGCCGCGAAATCACGAGCCGTCCACTTGAGCTCTTGCAGCGGTATGCCGCCGTTGGCCACATTGCCAGCCACCTGTGCGTTCGCGCCGCCCGGATACAGGCTTTGCAAGGGGTCGAGTACGAAATCCAGCGGCTCAATATCGTAGTGCACTTTCTCCAGCGCATCGGCGGCCGTGGTTTCATCAACCGCTGCAATAGCCAGGATGGGATCACCCACATAGTGTGGATTGTTGGTCAGGATCGCTTGTGCAGCACCCTCCATCGCCGGCACGTCATCCGCGGTCAACACGCCGACCACACCTTCCATGGCCAATGCATCGCTCGCGTCAATATTGGAGACCCGGGCGTGCGGCATCGGACTCAGCAACAATTTGCAATACACCATCCCATCGACACGGAAGTCTTCCGCAAATTTTGCCTTGCCAGTTACCTTGCCGCGAATATCCGGTGGCGTGAAATTTTTGCCTATGAGTGAGTAAGCCATGTCAGGACACCTCCGCGGCGCGCATTACGGAATTCAGGTAGTGGTCGTAGGCACCGCAGCGGCAGAGATTGCCCGACAACGCCCGCCGTGCTTCTTCCCGCGTGGGATGCGGATTGCTTTCCAGCAAAGCGACGGTCGACATGATTTGCCCCGGCGTACAGAAGCCGCACTGCGGTCCCAGTTCGTCGATAAATGCCTGCTGGATGGGGTGTAGCTCACCGTCGGGCCCTTCCAGCCCTTCAATGGTCCGCACCGATCGGGAACCGACGGTGTGCGTCAGCATGGAACAGGAATAATGGGTCACACCATCGATGACAACTGTACAAGCGCCGCACTCGCCTCGATCACAGGCCAGCTTGGTGCCAGTCAGCCCCAGTTTGTTGCGCAGTGTCATCGCCAGCGTCTCATTAGGCAAAACGTCAACCCGGCGGGTCTTGCCGTTAATGTTGAGGGAAATCAGCCGTTCGACAGCTCCTGCCGCCGGTCCTTTCCCGGGAGCACAGCCCGCCAGAAAATAGCCGGATGAAGCGGCAACCGCGCCCGAAGCAATGATGCCTTTGATAAAGGCACGGCGACTCGCGCGAAGTCCGGAGGATTGAGATTCGCTGGCGCCAATCGCTGCTTCTCCCGGAAAGTACGTCGTGGGGTCTTTCATTTTAGTTTCCTCTGGACCGGTACGCCGACACTAGCCAACTCGATCTCTCAGGTAAAGCGTCAAACAGCCTGTCGAATTCTATGTGTTACATCAAACGACCCGCAATTCCTAGCGCCGCAACGCTGCACGATCCCAGAACTCGTCAAGCTGGTTCTCAAGATAAAGCGAACGAAAAAACGAGTACGGATCACAACCGATTTTTGTTATGACACTGGGACTGAAGTCACGATCCATTACCCGTCGTAAATACGGCGCTCGCGTGTAGTTATCCGGATCATGTACCCACATGTCGGCATGCAGATAACCTTTGTCGTCCATATAAAAGTGTTCCAGCGTGTACGCGTTGGCTGAAACGGGCTGCCCTCGCGTGCTCATAAAGGCGGGATTCAGATGCGTCGTTTTGACGACCAGAGTCTGCCCTTTCCATTCGCCGCTTGAAAATCCCAATGACGAACCGGTCGCCGAATCCGGAAACTCGCGGCCGTCGAGGTAGATACGGCGCACGTAGTCCGCGCCGTACATGACCGCGATATGGTCTTCCGCTGCAATGATCTCCATCGGGTATGGCATGCCTGATGCCATCACGACTCCCATGGAGCCGCAGCGAGTGTTGCCGTTGTCCATCTCAAGATAATTGTCAATGATCGCCTGGCCTTTCGGAGTCATTGCGTAGTCAAGCTTGCGGATAGCGCCCTTGCCGAAAGCGCGTCTCCAGACGCCCTGTAGGTCGACCGGATCGGGCGGCAAATCATCGGGCACAGTTCGCACCACGGCGCGGCGGCCGGAAAATTTCCCGCCCTTCATCGGCCTGCCGAGGAAATCGATGGAACCGTGGTGATCCACGTCACCTTCGAGCTCGCCTGCCGCATTCATTGTCCCGCTGAATGTACTTAGGTGTTCCGTATCCCAACCGGTTGCCCAGTGCAGATCGAAAGCGAACTGGTCACCTGTTATTCTGACTTCTGCAGGACCGTCATACACGTAGGCAATGACCTTACCTCCTCGTGCTTCGAACGTAACATCCACATGCGAGGTGGCGCCGCCCATCGCAAATCCATGCGTCACTATGTCCCAGTTGCCCATCAGGTCAGCATCTTGTGCCAAGCCATTGTTCGCCGCCGAGCCTGCCAGGAGCAGGATAACTATCGCTAGTTTTCGACCGTACATGCCTATCCCCTCACTATTCCGTACCAGCGGTAATGGCTCTGGCCAGTTGCGCAGCAGGCGTACTCTCATCGTTGCTGCCCTGCTCGAATTCGACTTCGATTCTCAGATCAACCCGGTCGGCAACAGCGGGAATGAAACGATCCAGGCCGAAATCCGATCGTTGCACGTACCCTGACGCTGAAAGCCCAATCACCGGTTTCGATGTAATTGGATTCACCATCGCACCATTAATTTTGACCGCGAGAATCAACGGCTTGGTGATTCCACGAATGGTTACCTGCCCACTCAATGCGCCTTCGGATTCATTGATGGCCTCATAACTATCCGCCACGTAGGCGATATGCGGAAACTTTACCGCATTGAAAAACTTGGGTGACGTCAGTTCCTTGTCAAAAAAAGCCGTGTTGGTCTTAATAGAAGCCGCGTCAGCGACAATGCTCACCTGAGTCTTCTCCAGCGCCGCTGGATCAAGCTCCAACTCACCGTCAATTCCGCCAATGCGTAACAAGGGGAAAGACAAACCCTGATGCAAATAGGAAAACGTGAGATAGGTATGCGACTTGTCGACCGCATACGTTCCCGCTGGTATTCCTGGCCCTGCGTCACCAACCGGTGGGCTTTCAGGTGTGCCTCCATCACTGCACGCTGCAAGAATTGATGCGGCGAGTAACGTGCACAGCATGCGAATGAGCTTCATACCATTTCCTGTTGCTATTTTCCCGCGGAGCGGCCTAATTTGCTTTTGCGAATTCCACTTGAATATTGAGTGACAGCTCGTCGCCGACGTACTGGTCAAAGGCCGTCAGGCCAAAGTCGGATCGGTGCACGATGCCGGTGGCTGAAAACCCGATCATCTCTTTACGGGTCATTCGATTCATCGCCGCCGAGTTGATTGTGACATCCAGCGTTACAGGCACCGTTTTTCCGAGCACACTCAGGTCGCCGATCAAGGTCCCCGCCGTCGGGGATTCCTCGACATAGGTCGAACTCCTGAAGACGATTTCCGGGTGATTCTCGACATCAAAATATTCTTCGCCACGCAATGCGTCGTCGAACGCCGCAATGGATGTGTCGATACTGCTGGCATCAATCGTGATACTGACTTCGCTGTTACTCATTTCCCGGCCGTCGAGCATCAGCTCAGCATCAAAATCTGAAAATTGAATTTGCGGATGTGACATTCCCATGTGCGAGTAGGAAAAACTGATGTACGCGTGATTCTGGTCAAGTTCGTATTTTCCAGGTGTAATTGCCTTCGCAACAGACTCGATGCCGCCGGCTTCAGAAACCTCCTCGCTGGCATTCAACTCGACCTGCGTGCTGGTGATTCCGCGTAACGGGGTAATTACCAGGCCATCGTCCCGAGTGACGATATTGATCGACATGCGTTTGGTATTGTTGCGGCCGAGAATACCATCCACCTTGATCCTGTCGCCGACCTTCAGTGTGTCCTTTTTCCAGCCGACCCTACTGAGCATCATCAGATTCATCGTTTGCAGATCCCAGGTTTCAACGCTACCGTTGTTGGCGATCTCAAGGTAATAACGGGCGTGCGGATTCTTGTACATCACCTCGATGATTGTGCCCTCGATGGTGCCTTCGTTCCCCGCCTCGTAATCCGCGGCAAAAGCATGATGGGCTAGCGATACGTTGGCCTGAAATAAAAATAGGGGAGTGACGAGCAAGAACCTTCGCATGGGTCTACCTCCAAACCGCGGCACAAGAACAGCCAGCACCCATTGTAAACCTATTGGCAAAGCGTAAGAGGATCCGCTGGCTGGAGTCCCATAAGAACATCTTGCTGTGCGAAACAAGCCATTGTTCACATCATCGCCCGATTCGTTATCATGAGATCAGGTTTTCGTTTTCGTTTACCCTACTGACAGGCCTCACATGACCAAAGAAAGCGCGTCCGCCGCCACGGCAGAATCGTATGACTCCGTCGCAAAATGGCTGCACTGGCTCATCGCTGCCATGATTGTGTTGCAATTTGTGCTGGCAAACCTCGCTGAAGGGGCTGAAGAGTCCGGCTCAAAATTTCAGCAACTGGTGCTGCTTGCCAATCACAAGTCGGTTGGCATTACCATACTGTCACTCGCCATCGTTCGTCTGGTCTGGCGCTTCATGCACCCACCCCCCGCACCGCTGGCAATGCCCACCTGGCAACGCCGGGCATCGAATATCAGTCACTGGTCTTTGTATGTCCTGCTGATATTGATTCCAGTCAGTGGCTGGATAATATCTTCCGCGGCCGCTATTTCCGTAAGCTGGTTCAATTTGTTTCAGTTGCCCGACCTGGTCAGTGCGAATGAGGTCCTGCAGGAAGTATTTGAAGAATTGCACGGAGCTTTCGCCTATCTCCTCCTCGCTCTGGCCGCGGTTCACCTGCTGGCCGCTCTGAAACACACGTTTGTCGATCGAGATGGTGCTATTCGCCGAATCTCGTCAACACTCAGCATTGTACTGTTTGTTGCTGTGATCGTAGCCGGTGTAATGGCGCTGACTAAAATAGGACGTGCGAGCGAGTCAGTGGCAGGCCCGGCCTTGTCCGCGGACGCGTCAAGTGAAAGCAGAATGGCGGCAAGTCTGCCGCAGTGGCAAATAGATTATTCCAACAGCTTTATCCGTTTTACGGCCGAGCAGGCAGGCGCAGAGTTCGGGGCGGAGTGGAAAGAGTGGCAGGCCGATATGCACTTTGATGAAAAACGCCTTGATGTCAGTTCATTCGAAGTAACTGTCAATGCCAACTCCGTAACAACGCTGGATAAAGACCGCGACGAAACCTTGATGGACATTGAGTGGTTTGATGAGGCCAATTTTCCGAGTATTTTTTACCGGGCGAATTTGTTTTCTGCGGCTCCGGACAATCACTTCTACGCCAATGGCGAAATGCAGGTCAAGGGGGTGAGAAATCCCGTAACACTGGATTTTGCCGTCAATCGGGATGGGAATCGAGTAATCCTCACAGGGAATGTAACGTTGGACCGGATCGCTCTGGGCGTGGGCACTGGCGATTGGGAGGATACGACCTGGGTTGGGCAATTTGTGGAGGTTCAGGTGCGGGTTGAGGCGGTTGTTGGGGAGTAGATTGCTTCGTTTGGAATTGATGGGGTAACCCACAATCTCGGATTTCGGAGTTTTCGTTGAATTGATGGGTGTCCCTGTTTTCGACTTGGCCCGGGCTAACGACTTTCGGCAATAATAGCCGCAACGATTTCACGATCTTCCGGTCTCTGTCCGGTGTTCTTCTGATCCTTGTGTAATTTCAGGAAGACCTTGTGCGATCTGATTGCCATAGCGGCGAGGTGGGTCGAGTTACTGGGCGAATGGCCCGCAAAGCACTCCGGATGCAGACGTAGAAAATCCGCTGTTGCCTGAATCGCAGTATGGAGATCCTTGTCACTGTTCGCCTTGTACGTAAACGTCCAACGCTTGACCTGATGTGCAATCAGGGGGCTTTCGATTTCATCGTTTTCGATACCCGATGCAGGAAATACGCGGCAATCATAGCTTCGGCATGTTTTTGGACGATGTAAATAGATCGAACACTTTTCATTGACCAGCATGGGGCAGCATCCGTGCTCATCATATCCCATGAGCATGTTGCCAGGCGGTTCACCGGGCGCTGGAAACAACAAATCCCTGGGTATTCTCGATAGAGTTTCTGTCTCTGTATGCTCGACGTGAATGAACTGGCTGGATTTACAGCAGGCTGTGCAATCGCCGCACGGAACATCAATACCGTTTCCGGTTTCAAAAGCGGTATTTATATCTGAGAGCCAGGCAGAAAGTACGCCGCCGGGCAATTGTTTCTTGTCGCCAGTCATAACGGGGCAAAGCCTACCTCATTATATTGATTTCGTTCTGAGTTTCCCGTACCCGGCAGAATTTGGGCTACAATGTACGCCTTTGGCCCAGCGCGGACTCGGTCACTATCGAATTTGCCAGGCCTATTTATCGATGCGGTTAACTGGTCTCCAAAACTATCTGGCTAGTTTCACGTTGAACCGCGTCGCATACGCATTCTTCGGGGCATGGATTCTCTTCCTTGCGACAAAGCAATTGTTAGTCTGTGCGGGAATCGTTGTTGCCGAATGTAAAGCTTCCAATTTCTTTAGAGACACTTATTTCAATGGGGTGGGTGCATACGCAGCCATTGTAGGAATGATAGTCGTAGCTACCGGATTCTTGATCATTGGCTTCTATCCCAGGAAAAGGTCGCCGCACGATTAGGCGCAGGACCGCTTGCGGCCTGAATGTGGCAGTTGTTCACCCGAAGCGGACGGCTCCTGGCTGACTGTTGCGATTCGATTTGACAGTGTTTGTACGGATCGGACCTTAATTATTTCATCCAGACAGCGGCTAACCACCAACCGGAAACACCACATTACACTGCCCTGTGCCGGAGCTTGGAAAATACTCGGTATAGACCTCGCCTTTCCCGGAGTACGAATCCCAGCCAAGCAAGCCAAACAGCATCGCCGTATCGTGCATGCCACCTTCGCCATTACAGTCGCGGGCATATTGAGGAAGCATCTGCAGAAACTCCTGAATTCTGCCCTCCTGCCACATCTCCATCACCAGCCGGTCGATGTCCCCGTTAAACGGGCTGCTGATCTTGAACAAGTAGTCATTCACAATGGCATTGGGTGGAATGCGGTGCGATAGCGAACCACTGGCCAGAAATGCAATGCGGCGATCCGAATTCGCCACCGCTTCCAGGATTGATTCGCCGATGATGCGTGATTCGGCAAGCTCCGCGTCGTACATCCATCCGGCTATCGAGATGATCTGCATGGAAGCGCCCACATCCATGTAGTGCAACGGCACCAGCGTTCCGTATTGTAACGGCAGTGTTTCTACGTCTCTGTGGCACAAGGTCTCGGTGCCATTCCTGGTCGCGATATCGGCGATGGACTGCGCCAGCTCAGGATCCCCGACATGACTGTAGTGCATGTCACGCAAGAAGTGAGGGAACTCGGTACTGGTAAAGATCCCTTCCATCACCGGATTGGCATTGATGTGATAGCCAGCATTCACGAGCCAGTGCGTGTCGGCAATAATGATGGTATCGACCTGGCGCTCGCGACACAGATCGCCAATTCGTTTCAGCCCGTCAATCGCTTCTGCCCGGCAGCCGTGGTGTGGGCCGGGCTGGTCCGAAATGAACATCGACGGTACATGCGTCACTTTTGCCGCGAGGACGACCTCACCCATCACAACCTCCTGCTAATTCCTGGTTCGGTGATGTTAGAGCAACGCAATCCGCTCGGGCAGTCGTACTTTCCGCAGCAAAGGCTGTTACGCCTGATGTTTTCCTGCCTCCCAGCCGAATGATTCACCTATTGTCGCGGTCGCGACTTGTCCAGGCAGTTCCTCCAGTTCCGTTGCCATCGTGTCGTTCCAGCGATTGAGGAAACCGAACAACGATATCGTCGCAACAATTTCAACGACCTGTCCTTCGTCGAAATACTTGTAGAGTTCGTCGAATTGCTCCTGGGTCGCCTGGCTCGGCGCCAATGCTCCACTGTAGGCCACGCTAAGCGCTGCTTTTTCCGCGTTGCTGAACAGGTCGCTTTGCGCGAAATCCCACACGTTGCTGATTTTCTCTTCCGATGCCTTGTATATTTTCGACAGATTCGCCATATGGGCCTGGCAGTATCGGCATCCCGCCACCTGGCTGGCGATCAGGCTAACCAGCATTTTTAGCTCTTCGTCTACCGTGCCATCATACAGAACGGCCTGATTGAGTTGCATGAAGGCGCGCACAATGTTCGGGCGCCTGACCATGGTTTGAATGCTGTTCGGTGTAAAACCGCGGGTCTCTTTATAGTGCTCGAATCGCTCCTGAATATCCTCAGGCAGATCATCAAAAGGTAACGGTTGCATGTGTGCCACGAAGACTCTCCGGTTGAATTAATTAAGTGTGAGCCATTCAAGAACCATGTTTTTCGAATGGCGATTCTAAAAATACCATGGATGGCTTTTGCAACAGACTGCTAGACTATAGCGAATTGAGCGACCGTACAGCCCACCGCAAATATAGGCAGCTCAGCCGTATAGAATTGCAGGTCACCAGGTCCGCCGGCGGCCGCCGCGGCTGCCAAGAAAGTGCGAATCTCAAAACCACCCTGCCCGGCGTCCCGATAGGTTTCTTCGTCCGTATAACCCAAAAGTGCTGACCTGTCATTACGCATCAAACGATCGAGAAAATCGCGATCCCACGGTTCGTTGATTTTTCCGGAGTCGGGAGTGGCGGGCCAGTGCGATATACCGCCCGTGCCAACCAGTGCAATTTTCTCCGGCACGGCATCGCAGGCACGCCGCAAGGCCTCGCCAAACGCCCAGGCGCGATGTAGCGGACAAAGCGGTGGTCCCTGACAATTGATGTTGACCGGAATAATCGGCAAATCGTAATTCGGCGTCAGAAAATGCAACGGCACGCTGATGCCATGATCGAATTTCCATTCTTCGGCATACGCCGTATCCACCGTTTGCATCACCTCTCGCGTGATACGCAACGCCACATCCGCCGCCCCGGGAATGCTGTGCTTCTCGATACCGAGCCACTCAGGGTCCTCGATGGGACCTTCGTAGCGATTGCCAATCCCGATGCAAAACGCTGGCATGTTGTTCATGAAAAAGTTAGCAAAATGCTCCGCGGCGATAACAATTAACGCCTCCGTCCCGGCTGCTTCGATGTCCTTGCGCTGCTTCTCGAGCGCGGCGTAGAACTCATCGCGCTTGTCGATGTTCTCGACCAGGTGCGCTCGACCGGTAATTCCCGGGGCGTGACTAAGAACCCCGCTATACACCAGGCTCATCGGTGCTTCTCTTCTTCGGTGAAACTGCTGCCACCACCGGTCATAGCGTAGACACCCGCTCTGACCTCACCGTGTTTGGCGATGCCCTCACGCATCAGGTCGAGATAGTCGAACCACTCGATACCGATGAACGCGGCATAGTGCATCAGAATCTGGCCATTGACTCCAAGCACGTACAAAAGACCGATATCGCCGTCGGTCAACGCAGTGCTCTCTTCGTCGGTTAGATCGAATTCTGACAGCAGTGCCGGCAGATCATCGCGATATTTATTCTGCGCCAACTCGTCACGATTGAGTTCGAACAGAAACTTTTGCAGATGATAGAGGCTCATGGAGTTACTCCGCCGATCGCTTCGCCATGTAATCGCGAAAATTGCTTTGCTTCCAGCGAAGATCCGCATCGAGCTCCTGAATTTCCAGTGAAAGCGAAAGCGGACTTGAGGCGAAAGTCGGTTCGAGAAAATCCACAAGCGCTGAAAAAACGGTTTCTCCGATGGACTGTCGAACTTCGAAGGATCGACCTGGCGCTAATCTTATGACCAGGTTCAGAAAGGCATTGTCTGTATGCCCGTCGGCCAGGCTATAGTATTCGCGAGCGACAGCGCGTGTACGCAAGCCGCCAAGTGGCAATGCTTCGATATTGGCGGCCGTCTCGTGCAGTGTCTGCACCAGTGCCTCAATGTCCACTGACTCGGCCAGATTTTTTGAGTACTCAACGGTCAGGTTCGGCATATCAGTCCAGGTCCAGGATGAATTTTGAATTTATTTAACACGTTAAGTATACTTCCCAGCCAACGGACGTCAAGCGACGTAGGAACAAGCCTCAGGAGACCCAGAGCATGTCCGATCTTGCCCGAATCAAAGGCTCTATACCGCCGCTGGTGACGCCGGTACGCAATGGAGCCATCGACTACGATGCCTATGCGGGACTGGTTGAATTTCAGGTTGCGCAGGGCTCCCACGGAATTCTGGTCAACGGAACGACGGCGGAACCCTCGACATTGACGGTCGAGGAAAGAAACCGGCTCATCGACGTTGCCGTTGAAGCCATCGACGGCAGGTTGCCTGTCGTTGCGGCCACCGGATCACAATCTCTGGCGGAAACAGAGCAACTGACCGCGCATGCCGTCGCCGCGAAAGTCGATGCATTGCTAATTGTAACGCCCTACTACATCAAACCACCGCAACGCGGTTTGATTGAGTATTACCTACACCTGGCCGATCAGCACGACACACCGTGGATGATCTATCACATACCGGGCCGCACAGTGGTCAATGTCGAACTGGACTCGTTGAAGGAAATTCAAAACAAGTCGCGACACTTCGTCGGCATGAAACACGCCGTCAATGATCTGGGATTCGTAACGGAATGCCTCGCCGCGCTCGGCGACGATTTCAAGATTTTTGTCGGCCTGGAAGAACTCTCATTCCCCGAAATGACTATCGGCGCCTGCGGGCTCATGAATGCCGTTGGCAATCTGCGGCCGGATATTCTGGCCAGGATGTGCCAGGCCGTCTGGGACAGTGATCTGGCCACGGGTCGGGAGCTGCACGACCGATTGCTGGAAATAAATCAGGCCGTGTTCTATGACACCAACCCCATTCCGATCAAATACATGATGAAAAAACTCGGCATCATGCCGACCAATGAGCACCGGCTGCCGATGGTGCCGGCAACAGCCGCGCTTGAGAAGCGGCTCGACGGCGTACTCGAACGAGCCGGACTGACCAGCGACGGGAGCAGCGCATGAAATTCTTGAGCTTTATGAATGAAGGCAAGGCGACTTTCGGTGCCATCACGGATGCCGGCGTAGTTGATCTTGGCAAGCGGCACAACGAGCTGCGCGACCTTCGAGAGGCCATTCGCCAGGACCAGCTGAGTGAACTCGCCGAGGAAGCATCGAGCGCCGATGCGGACCTCGACCTCGCGGACGTCGAGTACCTGCCGACCATTACTAACCCGGAAAAAATAATCTGCATCGGCGTAAACTACGCGAATCGAAACGAAGAGTATAAAGACGGCTCGTCGGCACCGAAATATCCGAGTGTGTTCATGCGCTCGCGCGAGTCACTGGTGGGTCATCAGCAGTCGATCATGGACCCACCGGAATCAGAACAACTCGATTACGAGGGCGAAATCGTCATCGTCATCGGCAAGGCGGGCCGGCGCATTTCGCAGGATGACGCACACAAACACATCGCGGGGCTGACTATCATGAATGAAGGATCAGTTCGTGACTATCTGCGCCATGCTAAATTCAATGTCACCCAGGGCAAGAACTTCGCCAATTCCGGCTCACTCGGTCCCTGGCTGGTGACACCGGACGAAATTGACACAACCGGATTGTTGCAGGTCATCACGCGGGTCAACGGAGAGGAACGCCAGAATGACAAGACCAGCAGCCTGATGTTTCCGTTTCGCTATCTGATCAGTTACCTGTCTACGTTTTATCAGCTCAAGCCAGGTGATGTGATTGCCACCGGCACACCCAACGGTGCCGGGGCACGATTCGATCCGCCCAAGTTTCTCAGGGATGGCGATGTCGTGGAGGTCGAGGTTCCGGGCATCGGCACGCTGCACAATACGATTGTAACGGAGTCGCTCGATTGACCAGGACCCGTCAACCGTCACGAATGCCCGATAACGCACTCATGCGGGACTTTCAGCATTCGCTGCCAATGGCGCTGCTGAAAGCGCGCGAAGCCGCCATGTCTCACTTTCGACCCATGTTGCGTGGGCACGGCCTGACGGAACAACAATGGCGAACCATCCGTACTCTGTCGGCCTACGGCGGCATCGATGCCAGCGAACTGGCCCGACGCAGTTTTCTGCTGGCACCGAGCCTCACCAGGATCCTGCAATTTCTGCAGGGCGAGAACATTATTCGTCGCACCATCGACCCGAACGACCAAAGACGCTCCGTATTCAATCTGAGTCGCAAGGGCCAGACGATTTTTGCGGCCGTCGCGGCGGACAGTGAAATCCTCTACGACCAGATCGAATCCGGTTTCGGGCCCGAAAAGCTGGGGCAGCTCTACGATCTGCTTGCCGACTTTCTCGCTGTGGCACGCGCAGAGTAAACCGCGCATCACCAACACTTTTTCACTGCGACCCAGCCCGGGCCAGGAGTTACAGGTCCAGCAGCTTATCCACCCGAGCCATCATTTCGTCCTTGTCATAAAGGTCGAAATAGATCGATGCCAGGACATTTTGCGGCCCGAAGAAGAAGCGTTCGTACAACACCTGTCGATTGCCAAATCCTGAAACAGCGACGTCATGGGCCAGCCTGAATAAGGCAATTCGATCCTTGCTCTCCAGGTTGATGGTCTGAAAATACTGGCTAATATCCGCCGCGATATCGTTACCAAGATCAGCCTCACACGGTGTCGCCATGAGTGAACTTGAACCCAGCAAATGAACCAGTTCAATGAGCCGGGGATACATCTTGGGAAAAAGGTTGCGTGAAGTATCCAGCGGGCGCCGCAATGGTATGTGGTTGCCAAACTGATCTTCATGGGCCTGTTGTTCCGCCGAATAGCGAAAGGCGCGCACGCTCTCGGCGATCCACATGGCCTCTGCGATCTGCCCCTTGATCGCCATGTCCTTATCTTTTCCGGTCGCTCTCGCGATCGAGCAGAGCAAGCCAACAATGAATTCTGCTTTTGCCAGTTTTCCGCACACGACCTGGTGCATCATATGAATGACAGCGTTGGTTTCGGCAAACGCACGGTTGCACAACCGGGGATCGCGATACATGAACACGCGTTCCCAGGGAACCAGGACGTTCTTGAAGGTAACCACCGCATCCATTTCTTCGAATCGTGAAGATAGCGGCGCATCAAAATTCGATTTTCCATGGTCATAGGTATCGCGGCAGATCATGCGCAGACCCGGCGTATTGATCGGAATGGCAAAGGCGAAGGCGAACGGCAGGTTTTCTTCCGCTGCTTTGAGCAGTGTGGAGGGGAAAACCTCTATTTCATCCGCATGCGGCCCCAGTGTTGCCAACAAACGGGCACCATTGACGACGATACCAGCATCCGTTTCTTTCACAATTTGCAGCGCAACTTTGTCGCTGTACTTGCCTTGCTTCGCTTGTGCGAAATTGACCGTCGGATTGACCAGCGTGTGCGTCAACACCTTGTCGTTCCGGCGAACATACTCATAGTAATTGCGCATGTTGTCGGCGAACTCGGGCCTGCCCTCCGCAAGAAACTCGGCGCCACTGGCGAAAGCCATGACAGACGCATTCTTGTAGTCTGGTGTGCGCCCGAACATGCCATTGGACCAGGTCGCCCACTCGTAAAACGCGTCACCGCGTCGTACCACATCTTGCCTGGACTTCGGCACGAGGTATGACATCGCAAATCGTTTCCCGTCCTCTTCGTAAGTCAGGGTTTGTTGCAGATCAGGGTCGAATTGTTTGTCCATGAAACCTGCCAGCGTCCGGGCGCCGCGACCCAGACCGGGATGCGTTGTGACATCCGCCACTTTCTCACCCTGCAACCAGACATCGCGATCATCACGAAGCCCTTCCAGATACTGCGCGCCATTTCGAATACCGTTGCCGGCGCCTGCGATTACTGCGTTCCCACTCAATGTACGCCTCCATTTTTCTGTAGCGGTCGTTCCAGCGACGAAATGGACTCAAGGACATGCAAAATCTGGCCCCATTCTTCAGCGTCCATCGATTGTTCGAGTTCGGCATAAGCCGCCTGCACCCGCGGCATGACCTGATTCTTCAGGTCATGACCTTGCTGCGTCGCCACCACAAACAACACGCGCCGATCCGTTTCCGATCGCCGCCGGGTGACGAGACCTGCCGCCTGCAAGCGATCGACCACCCCAACCAGGCTCGGCGCGGATATAAGCGTCAGCCCCGCAAGCTTCAGGAGCGCCATTTGATCGTGCTCCCACAACACTCGCAGCACTCGCCATTGCTGCTCGGTTAACCCGAATTCCAAAAAGATGGTTCGAAATCTCGGCATGACGGCGTCAAGCGCGCGATACAGCATCATTGGCAGTGAGCGACTGAAGTCCTGCATAACCATGACAAGCCCATATAGTGAATACATGAATGATTAATATATTAATTATTTTCGATGCCTGTCAAGTCAATGCCTGCAGAGCACACTCTTTGGCGCCCGGAATTGCCTTCTTGATTTGATTCAGACAGTCTTCCACCAGCCGCACTCGTCAGACTTTCGACGCTGCGTTTTCCTCCCCACCCTGATGACAAAGGCGCCATGGACATCAAACAAACACAAGCATTCATCAACAGCCGGTGGGACGACTCCATCATCCCCGAGCTTTGCGAGTACATAAAAGTTCCAAACAAGTCACCGATCTTCGACCCGGATTGGGAGGCACACGGCTACATGGAACAAGCCGTCTCAATGCTTGAAACATGGTGCCAGCAGCAATCCATCGAGGGCATGAAAGTTGAAGTTCTGCGCATCGAAGGACGCACACCGCTGCTGTTTCTCGATATTCCAGGTGCCTCGGATGAGGTCGTCTTGCTGTACGGGCACTACGACAAGCAACCCGAGTTCACCGGCTGGGATGACGACCTCGATCCGTGGGAGCCCGTCATTAAGGACGGTAAACTGTACGGGCGTGGCGGTGCAGACGATGGCTACGCCGTATTCGGTTCGCTGACCGCGATTCGCGCGTTGCAGGAACAGGGCATACCGCATGCCCGTTGCGTCATTTTGATTGAAGGCTGTGAGGAAAGCGGCAGTTTCGACCTGCCCCACTACATCGACTTGCTGGGCGAACGTCTCGGGCAGCCCAGCCTGGTGGTTTGCCTGGATGCGGAGTGCGGTAACTATGAACAACTGTGGTGCACAACCTCGCTGCGCGGCAATCTGGTCGGCACGTTGCAGGTGAATGTCATGACCGAGGGTGTGCACTCGGGCGCCGCCAGTGGCATCGTGCCGTCCAGTTTCCGCATCCTGCGCAAGCTTCTGTCCAGAATAGAAGCCGAAAGTGACGGCAGGATATTGCCGACGGAGTTGTTCGCCGAAATCCCTGCACAGCGGCTGGAGCAAGCGCAGAAAGCAGCGGACGTGCTGGGCGATTCCGTGTACCTGAAATATCCCTGGGTCGATGCCGGTTCGAAACCGGATGAGTCGATGCTGGAATTGCTCCTCAACAACACCTGGCGGCCAACATTGAGTATCACCGGTGCCGATGGACTGCCAGTATTGGGCAATGCGGGCAATGTGCAGTTACCGGGAATAGTACTGAAAATGTCCTTTCGACTGCCGCCCACTACCGATCCGGACGACGCTGCCCGTATCGTCAAGGCCATACTCGAAGCTGACCCGCCAGCCTTTGCCAAGGTCAGCTTTGGGGTCGAGTCCGCCATGGGTGGCTGGAATGCGCCAGCCGTTGCGCCCTGGCTCGAGAAATCCATGCAAGTCGCGTCAAAGGCCTTTTTTGAGAAACCGTCCATGTACATGGGGACCGGAGGCAGCATACCGTTCATGGGCATGCTCGGTGAGAAATTCCCTGCGGCACAATTCCTGGTCACCGGCTTGCTGGGCCCCAACTCAAACGCTCACGGACCGAATGAATTCCTGCACATCGAGACCGGGAAAAATCTGACCGCATGTGTCGCCCGGGTGTTGATGGATCATCACACCCGCAAGGGCTGACAACCCGACGCAAGACCTGCCCACGTAAGGAAATTGTCGTAGAATGAGATCATTCCGATCCATCGACGGTTCTGAAAAATTCTGCGATGACATCCACAACAAATAAGCTGGCACCTGATAGCTGGATTAACCGAATCGAGTTGATCATTGCATCCATACTCCAGATCGGTATCGCACTGATCACCATCAGCGCGCTCTACGAGGGCCTGTGGCGGGTGGCGTTCTCCGGTTCGATTATCCTGCTGCTGACCTTTTCCCCGGCCATTATCGAACGCCGCTTGCGTGTGCCATTGCCAGTCGAGTTCACGCTGCTAACCTGTCTGTTCCTGTTCGCAAGTTTCGTGCTGGGAGAGGTCAGCAATTTCTACGAACGCATATGGTGGTGGGACCTGGTGCTTCACGGCACCTCCGCCCTGCTCATGGGATTCATCGGTTTTCTGACGGTATACGTTTTTCATATGACACACCGAATAAGCGTCAAACCCCTGCATGTGGCAGCGTTTACGTTTGGCTTTGCCGTCACTCTCGGAACGCTGTGGGAAATTTTCGAGTTCCTGACTGACTGGTACCTCGGGACCAATATGCAAAAATCCGGCCTGGTCGATACGATGACCGACATGATCATCAACGCATTCGGTGCATTGCTGGCCGCAGTGGTGGGCTTTTTCTATGTGCGCAATGGAGACAGCCGATACGGCCAGCGACTACTGCTCAAAGTCGCGGCGAGAAAACTCACCGACAATGATGTTGCGGATGCCGAATAATCCCCCAACAATTATCGATGGGGGATCAGGACTGACACCTACGGATATTGACGGTAGTGAAACTCCGGAACGATAAGGTCATATTGCGGCTGCAAATACATCACAATATCAATGAGTTCCTGAACCGTCATATAGCTGTTATACACATACATCTTTGAGACACCATTTTCGGAAACCAGGTCTTTCGGATAACCGTCCGCCAGCTTGTGTGACGGATTGATAATGGCTGTCACCAATTCACCGTAGGTCTTGACTCGAGTCACTGAGCCGCCCAGTTCAACGAACGGCGGATCAGCCATGGCAATGACCGGCAGTTCGACCCCCTTGATCGTGTGACACTGGTTACATTGCATGTAGAGAAATGCTTCTCGACCCGCCACTGGATCGCCGTCCGGCAGGCGAAATCCCTTTTCCGACATAAGATCCCTGTCACAACCACCTAACCCAACCGCAAGTACACCAAGCAAGAAAAAAACGGTCAGTCTTTTCATCTCACACCTCCGTATGAAGCGCCACACACGCTACCATTACCATGGTGACGGACGAAGCAGTATCAGGGAAAACCGCAGCGATTTTTGGTAGTCGTCCGCCTTGCGACGACATATCAGAAATCACTGGCACTAGCCGCCAGCACGGCAAAACGTTGCTGAAGTTCCCGAAAACGGTTTTCGGCCTCTTGTCCCGGAATCTGGTCAGCGGCATTGACCATGTCAAACAGATAGGATATCTGCGCCGTTAACATCGGCGGCATGTAGGTACCCTTCGCCGTCTCTAACCCGGAGATAACGTCGTTGATGCGATCCATGCTGGCCTTATCCGCCACCGCAAGCTCGCCATCAACCCGCGTTTCTTCCAGCAAATCACGTTTTGCTTGCAGCTCGGCTTCGAGCCGTCGTGCCTGATCCAGCAACCGGGTTACTTCAAGCGCGAAACCAGCCTGCTGTGACACCTCGGCATCGCTAATGTGCTGCTCGGCCAACCGCGGATCGGCGACCAGTACGAAGCGCTCCTCGTGGACATTACCACCGACCGTTAATCTGGCCGTGTAGTGACCCGGACGAGCGAGCGGCCCCTTTTTGTAGCGCTTCTTCGCATCTTTGTGCCATGCGCCGGTATGTCTCATGTCCCAGTGAAATCGATGCATCCCTCTTTCGGCGGATAAAGTCTTGTCGGCAATGGCAGAAAACTCACTGACGTCGTTATCTATGGTCGCCTCTTCACCGGGTTCGTCGCCTTGATCCGTCTCGGTCACACTGACGAATGAATTAACGACATCCCCATTCTCAGCAATGATGTCCAGGGTGATCGGTACGTCGGTATTTTCTGGCAGAAAGTAATCGATAATGACCGCCGGCGATGGATACTGTGGTACCGCGTCGCTGTCCTTGTTCGTGAACGTCTGACGATAACGAACTGTCTCCATCGGCGTGAACAGTACGGTGTCGTCATTCAAGGCATCAAACCCGGGCTGGCGTAGCGTGCCCATTTTATCGAGCACCCAGAATCCACGGCCCATGGTCGATATGGCCAGGTCCCCGCGATGCACCTTGATATCGGTAACCGGCGTTACCGGCAGGTTTTGCTGGAACGCACTCCAGCTTTCGCCATCGTCTATCGATACAAACATCCCGTATTCGGTGCCCGCGAACAGCAGCCCTTCTCGCTGTGGATCCTCACGCACGACTCGAGTCGGAAAATCGTTGGGGATGCCGTTCTTGCCGTTGGTCAGTAGCTGCCAATGCTCGCCATAATCGTTCGTCTTGTAAATGTAGGGCTTCCAGTCTCCCAGTTGGTAGCGCAGAACCGAAATGTAGGCTTTCGCCGCATCATGGGGTGACGGTTCGACCGCATCAACGCGCCCACCAGGCGGCAGATTCCGCGGTGTTACCTCTTGCCAGGTCGCACCGTTGTCGCGCGTTACGTGCACCGGCCCGTCGTTCGCGCCGACCCAGATCACGCCCGGGGAAACCGGCGACTCACGCAGCGAATACAGTGTGCTGTAAAACTCTTCGCCGGTAATATCCCGCGTAATAGGACTTCCCGAGATCACTTGCTTGTCCTTTGCGAACGCGGTCAGGTCCGGAGAGATGGTTTCCCAGGTCTTGCCCTCATCCGTAGTCCGGTGAACATACTGTGAACCGTGGTAGATCACGCCAGGATCGTGCGGCGATACATGAATGGGTGCAACACGCTGGAAACGGTAGCGAAGATCACGCGGATTGCTGCCGTACATATTGGCCGCACCAACATAGAACCGTTTCTCTGCGCCGGTCCGTTTGTTGAACACACCGAAGCGACCCTTGCAGTTCGCATAGACTATATTGTGGTTACCCGGCTTCGGCACGGCCGGTCCGGTTTCACAACCGCCGGTTTCGATCAGCCAGGCGGCCGAATTCTGAACCCGGTATGGTGCTTTGCTCGGCACGGCTATCGTCGTTGAATTGTCCTGCTGCCCGCCATAGAGCCAGTACGGGTACTGGTCATCGACCTCGACCTGGTAGATCTCCGCCGTGGGTTGATTGAATTGCGTAGACCAGGTTTCACCACCATTGAACGTTACATTGGCACCACCGTCATTAGCCTGAATAAACAGCTGCGGATTGTCCGGGTTTATCCACATGTCGTGGTTGTCGCCATGCGGCGGTGTAAGTTGTTGCCAGGTTTCGCCGCCATCGATCGATTTATAATAGCGCGTGGCCATCGCATACAGGATGGCCGGATCTTTCGGATCGACATCCAGATTCGCGTAGTAAAAGGGTCTCGTGCGAATGCCCGTCTCGGAGGACACCTGTTCGAATGACTCACCCTGATCGATCGACTTATAGAGCCCTCCCTCATCACCCGGTGCCTCGACGAGTGCATAGACTATGCTGGAGTCAGCTGGCGAAATCGCAAGATCGATTTTGCCGATCAGGTCGTGTGGCAAACCGGCTGTAATCTTGTCCCAGGATTCACCGCCGTTTACCGACTTGTATATTCCACCCTCAGCCGCAGATCCGCCGCTGACAATCGTCCACGGTCTACGCTGCGCCCTCCAGGCGGTCGCGAAAATGATATCGGAATTGCCGGGCAACAATTCCAAATCCGAAAAACCGACTTCATCGGAAATATAAAGAACCTTGTTCCATGTTTTCCCGCCATCGATCGACTTGAAGACGCCGCGTTCCTGGTTTGCGTTGAAAGCCTGACCGATCGCAGCAACCCAGACGATATTGTGGTTGCCCGGGTCGATCTCGACCGCGCCAATATGGCCGGTATCGGCAAGGCCGATGTGCTCCCAACTATCACCGGCATCAGTGGACTTGTACATTCCGTCGCCACGAATAACATTACTGCGCAGCCCGTCCGATCCGGTACCCACATAAACGATGTTCGCGTCGTTTTGCGCCACCGAAATGTCGCCAACAGACGGCGTCGCAAAGTAACCGTCCGAAACATTGTCCCAGGTTGTACCGTAGTCCAGTGTTTTCCAGACACCACCACCGGATGCACCAAGATAAAAAGTACCTGGCTCAAGTACGGTTCCCGCTACGGCGGTTGCCCTGCCACCGCGGGTAGGTCCAACGTTTCGATATTCGAACGCGTCGAATGTCGTTGCTGCAACGGCCAAAGACGAAATCAGGGCACAGACGATCCATAATGCGACGGCTTTCATACGAGTTTGCTCGAGACTCAGGGATGAGCAAACCGTAACACCTCGGGATTTTGCAAACAATTTCGTGCACCGCGAATAGCCGCTTGTTGGTACAGCTACCGTTACTGGTTGCCAGTATCCGTCGGGGGCACCGAAATGTCGGCAAACAGGATTTCAATCCGTCGACAGTTTCTCGCCTCCTGCAACCGTCGCCCCGAGCGCCTACCCACAATCCACATGTTGTATACTCGCGCCTGCTGCACGTGCGTCCATCCAGGCCCACCCGCCTGGTCTCCCGGTTCTTCGATACAGGCCCACTACCCACATGAATAGTGACGTTTCTTCAGGATCATTGTCCATTGTCATGCCCGCAAAGAACGAAGCCGCCGTCATTGTGGAAACAGTTACCAAAGCGCGAGAGAATTTTCCCGATGCCGAGATCGTCGTGGTTGATGATGGCTCGACCGATGAGACCGGCTCATTGGCAGAACGGGCAGGAGCACGCGTGATTCGACACCCGGTCAGCCTTGGCAACGGAGCCGCCATAAAATCCGGCGCACGTGCGGCAAACGGTGAGGTTCTGGCGTTCATGGACGCGGATGGGCAGCACTCTGCGGAAGAAATCCGCCGCCTCCTGGGCCGACTGGACGAGGGCTTTGACATGGCCATTGGTGCGCGGGATTCCGGCTCGCATGCTGGTATTGGCCGCCTGTTTGCGAACGGCCTTTATAATGCGCTGGCTTCGTTGATGTGCGGACATCGTATTCCAGACCTGACCTCTGGTTTTCGGGTTGTGCGGGCTGATCTGTTCCGGCAGTTTTTGCATTTGTTGCCGAACGGCTTCTCTTATCCGACCACCATCACCATGGCCTTTCTTCGCTCCGGCTACCCGATTGATTTCGTGCCCATCAAGGCGGCGCGACGGGTTGGCAAAAGCCATATTCGGCCGATCCGCGACGGCGTGCGCTTTCTCATTATTATTTTCAAGATCATCACGCTGTATGCACCGCTAAAAATATTCGTGCCGGCCAGCGTAACTTTTTTTGCGACAGGCCTTGCCTACTACGCCTACACCTACCTCACGCTGGGCCGTTTTACCAACATGAGTCTGTTGCTGTTCAGCGCCTCGGTCATCATTTTTCTGATCGGACTGATCTCCGAGCAGATTACGGCATTGACCTTCAGCCGCAACTGAGACGCGTAGTTAAACGGTCGGATAGAATCAAGTTCTGCTGGCCGGGTCCTTGTTCGCAATCCCTGGCGACAGTGAGCCTTCAGGAATATCACTCCCATCCACGAGGCTTACGAGACGATCTATAGTCTCGACAGACAGGATCCCCGCTGTTGCACCAATTTTGTGAGCACACGTAACAATCGCGTCGATGACCCTGTCCACGCATGTCGCATCGAGGTAAAGCAGAATTCGGGCGTTCTCCTGCATAAGATCTCGACGAAAAAAATTGGGATGATCGCCATAACCTTGAACATGTTCGACAGTTATGCCCGGAACGCCGCATTCGCGCAGATTTTTTTCAAGTGGCTCCACCATGTCAATTGGAACGATGGCAGTTACCCTTTGGATAGTCATAATCTGTTCTCCTAAAAATCCTGGCCTATATCATCGGATGCACGCAAGCGTGCCTGCAATCTCTGCAAAAGCAGCGTTGATATCAATAGTATCGCTTGTGTGGCGAAACGGGTTACCGGTAACGGGTACTGCCATTGATTCAATGCCTGCAAGGTCCGGAAGTACCCCAGGCACAATCAGGAAGCAGCAACGATTCCAGTCAAAATCACGCGTCGCCACGTTGTGATCGGATGAATGTTGTGTAGCTGACTGTTTTCGGGGAGTGGAACCTGTTCGCCTGTTCATGGCAAATTCCTCGCTATTAACCGAAAGAAAAACGGTTGATTTCGAGACAATCGCTAAATCAGATAGACGCAGTTCCGGATATTGATGGCTGGGCCTGATGGCAACACCTCAACAGACCGGTTGTTCCCTGCTCGCTTAACGACCAGGATCCAATCGGGCATCGTCAGCGTCACCCAATTTGTGGTGAAAGAATCCGCCTGGTCGATAGTGTTCTTGTGGGTCGAATCGGGTTTCGACGCCTCCGATCTCTCGTGAATGGCGGATGTGCCACAACAGAATTTGTTCGTTACTGCAGCTTGCAGACAATCCTCATTGTCGCTGACTTGCTGAGTGTCTGAAGGAAATTTGTCGTCGCGCGCGTCGGCTACAGAGTTTGTCGAGGGATTCACAGACGTTGCAGCCGCGATCGCACACGGCTGCAGCACAAGACTCAGAAAAACCACGGAGAACAAAAGGAATACGAATCCCGTCCGGTTCCCGGATTGTCTGTGCAATGTACTTAAGAATGTCAACGGATTATACCTCTGTACCAAGCATTTCACCTTACGTGCCGGTCTGTACGCAATAAGGAATACCCACATGACCCCTTGGTGAGTACGTACTCAGTAGCCTGAGTTAATGACAACAAAGTAGTGCCGAGCATTCGGCGGTACCCGGGACATCTCGTCACGAAAACCGATTTAGGACGACTCCCAACCTGGTCTTACTACGATTCTTCCGTAAATCAGATGTCGTGTTTTCCAATAAACCCGATCAGACGAACCAACATCGCCAGATATCTACGAGAACCCCTCACTCACGCGATTTGCGGGCCAGGGAACCTCTGATCAATTCTGAATTCGCATCTTGCCTTGCAAAATACCCAGAACTATTCAGAGTTTCCCTGGGTGAGTTTTTGCCCACTCACAGCCGCCGTAAATACGACGTCCGTCGAACTGTTCAGGGCCGTCTCGGCCGAGTCCTGCAATACGCTGATCACGAATCCGACCGCCACCACCTGCATGGCGATATCGTCAGGAATGCCGAAGAGGCTGCAGCTCAAAGGAATTAGCAGCAGTGAGCCGCCGGCAACACCGGACGCCCCTGCCGCCGACAAAGCGGCAATGACGCTCAGGAGTAGCGCAGTAGGAAGATCAATGTTGATTCCCAGAGTATGCACCGCCGCCAGCGTCAATACCGTAATCGTGATGGCAGCGCCACCCATGTTAATGGTGGCCCCCAATGGAATTGATACAGCATAGGTATTCTTGTCAAGACCCAGCCGCTCACACAGGGCCAGATTCACCGGAATGTTCGCCGCTGAACTGCGAGTAAAGAACGCCGTGATGCCACTCTCCCTGAGCGCGGTAAATACAATAGGATAGGGGTTTCCCTTGTTGCGCAACCAAACGAGCAGCGGATTGACAATGAGTGCCATGATGAGCATCGAACCCAGCAATACGGACAGAATACGTGCGTATCCCAGCAACGCATCCAGACCCGACACCGCCAGATTGCCGGCAACGAGGCCAAGAATTCCCAGTGGTGCGAAGCGGATGACCACGCGCACGATTCCGGTGATCACGTCCGCCACATCCGTAAAGGTACGTCGCGTCGTGTCGGCAGAATGACGCAAGCCCAGACCGAGAGCAACGCCCCACACAAGAATGCCGATATAGTTGGCCGACATCAGCGCGTTGATCGGGTTATCAATCAACTTGAAAAGCAGGTTGTTGAGTACCTGACCGACACCCTGCGGTGCGTCGAGATTAAGGTCGGTGATGTTAAGCGTGAGCGTCGTTGGAAACAGGGTGCTCATCAGGACAGCCAGGAACGCCGCGGCGAAAGTTCCGAACAGATACAGTGTAATGACCGGCCGCAATTCCGCACGCTGGCCCGGTTTCTGACTGGCGATGGCCGCGGCGACCAGTACCAATACCAGGATTGGTGCAACCGCCCTTAGTGCGTTGACGAATAATTCACCAAGGATCATGGAGGATTTCGCGGCTTCCGGCGACACCAGCGACAATAGAACACCGAGGACGATACCAACGGCAATCTGGAGCACAAGATTGGCGCCCATAACTTTTTGAACCAGGGTTCTACCCGACATTTGCAACATCCTCTTGCGACTTATTGTGCTCGAACACCGCCCGGAGGACGATCGCGATGGTTGCATTATCGCGGAATTGTCGGAGGATTATTGGGGAATTTCCGGGGCCAGACTGAGCCAGCAACTCACGGGCACCATTCACTCTTGTTGGCTTTTGCCTCAGCAAGCACCTGTGCCGTATCCTCCGCCGAGAGAAATACCCGCTCACCTTTTTCGTCGGTATCGTACAAGCGCGGTGCGTTGGTAACCGTTTCCAGGATTTCGGTTGCGCGCTTGCAATAGTATGCTTCCGCCTCCTCGCGCTCACGGGCTTCGTCAGCCGTCTCGCCAGGAAAAACTTTTGCTTGTTTGTCAGCGGAAGAATCCGGAGCGGCGTCCAGAACATCGTCGGACGAATGCCAGACCAGTTGTACGCTTATCGCGTCTTCATGATCGGGCTTATCGCTGTAGTGAATTTTGTCGGATTCATCAACCCAGGTAAAAATCGGCTTCTTGGAATCGACGAAATGGGTGTCGCCATGCGCGTCCACCCACTTCCATATGTCGGCTTGCGCTCCGCTACAGAACACAAGCCCAATAATTATTGCAACAAACTGCTTCATGATGAATCGCCTCGCCATATAGTGTGGCTTGATGACCCCGGATTTGCGTCGATCTGGGTCACAATACGAGGGCGGAAGAAAGCTCCCGGAAAGCCGATTACCGGCCCGGACTAGCGATCAGAGGCCAGCACGTTGAAGCTATCCGAAACTGAGCCTTCGTCAGGATCGACTGCCGGTTTCAGGTCTAGTATTCCGGCCGTGAGTCGAATCGCGGCACGGGCCTCGCCCTCACCTTTGAGTCCCTCGCCGACGATCAGTTTTTGACCACGATTGTCTTCCACGAAAATCGAGTAGTGCATTACATGCCTGTTGCCGGCTTGCGTTTGAAAAGAACTGCGCCGGCTAAAGCGAACGAAGTTTCTATGTTTGATCTGCTTTCGACGAACCGGAAAACCCAGGACACGGCGGACGGTCTTAACGGACACTGCGCCCCTGATTATTTGCAGGGAATTGAATACGGAATACAGGCTCGCCAATACCAGCAACGAGCCAATGCTCGCAAAGATACCGCCAAAGAACAGCAATCCTTCGGCAGAAATCAGGAATATGCCGGTCGCGGCGAAAATTCCGCCCACGGTTGTACCAATAAGCGCCGACATCCGATTTCGGCCCACCGGATAGAGTAACTCGGCACCGTTCGCACCGACCTGGCGTCGAACATTCTTCAGTACGGCTGCGTCGTCAAGACGATCACTTTCACCACGTGCACGTTGCAGATTGTGGGCAGAGATCTGCGATGACTCCTCGCCGGTCGCATATACCGGTATCTCGTAGTCGCGATCGAAATCGACCCCTTCCAGGTCAGCCCGCACATTAAGTCGCCACAGGAAATATTCGCTACCTTCTCTGGCAGCGTCCGATTCCTGCAGGTCCTTCGGTACGTTGAAGCGAAACATCAGCCGGGTACCCGTTGGACCCGATTGCGCATGGGCTACCTGGGAGTCCTGCCATTTAGCGCTTTCGCTGCGACTGCGACTATCGCCACTGCCTGACATATAACTGTAGATACTGGTGAGGGTCAGGCGAAAAGCCGCACTCGATGCGAAAGGCTGCCGAATGTTGATCATGCCACCGACGTTACCGCCGATGGCACCAGGAAACGGATCGAGCGCCACCGGCGCCGCGCCAAATCGTTTCCACTCCAATGTACGTCGAATCGCCCATACGATCAGCCCAATACCGATCAACGGAAACAGGACCGCAATAAGCGCGACGTAGTTTTCCTTTTCAATAATCTCCCGATGCATGATGAATGGTAATGGGGCCGAAATCAGATTCCAGAATGCTGCAAAACCCCAGGTGAAATACATGCTCGATTTCGAACTGGAGCGAATCGTGCGAGTTTGCCAATCAGCGTTTAGCAACCAAGGTTGCTTCACGAATGCAGATGCCATCACCTCTTTATCTTTTGGCGCGCGCAACACGAGAATGATCAATCCCAGTCCCACACCGCCAAATATAAATACGAAAATGGCCCGGAAGCCGATCATTCCCCAGCGCAGGTCCCGAACGATGACGGAGTCCTGCGGATCAGACGGGTTGACGTAAATATTGATCGACTCGCCGCGACTCTGGCTGCTACTGAGCCACCGGCCCGTATCGGTCTGATAATCACCAATATTATCGGCACCATCCGTCAAGCCGATGCGATCGTTGCTGTAGATCTGGCCGTCAAAACGGTAGGAGTACACGGCGAAGGCTTCATAGGTGTCGGAACCATCACCTGAATGGGTTTCGTATCCCGCCTTGCTTAGCTGCGCCTCCGCAGAAACCCAGTCCTGCATCTGCCAGGCATCGAACACATCGGAGGAAATGGCGAACAGCATCCACACTCCGACACCAAAAAATGGCAGTGCAAAGAGGAATAAAAAGATTTTGCCTTTCATGGCCTCCTTTCCTGGCAGTGTGCGCCTGAACTGATTCCGCCAGACTAACAACCCGGGTGCCCGGATGCTGTGATTCCTGTCCCACAGTCGCTTGTTGAAACAACCAGGCGTGAGGAGACCCGCGCAGAACTATGGCAAGCGTTTCAAACCGAAACCCGTGTGAGGAAAGGTTGCCGCCAACAACAGCGAGAACATCCAACCGGTCATGCAAAACACGGCCCAGGGCATGTACGACAAGGTGGGAACGCCGAGCGTCGTGGCCATGAAAATAGCTGAAACCGTCCAGGGCATCAGCGGCTCCAGAATGGTGACCGAATCTTCCAGCGAGCGCGACAGGTTTTCCGCTGCCAGCCCCTGCTCACGATAGGCGTCCTGGAAAAGACCGCCGACGATGAGGGCCGTGACGCCACCGTGGCTGGTCAATGCAATCATGGTCGCCCCGGAAGCCAGTGTGGCAGCAATCAGTCCGAAAGCACTGCGGGCACGACTCAACATGGCTTGCAGCAACTTATCGAGCCCACCGGAAACATCCATGCCCGCAGCCAGCAGGAATGCGCTAATAATGATGATCAATGTGCTGGACATTGAATTGACCCCGCCACGATTGAGCAATGATGTCAGCGCGTCACTCGCCACCAAACCACCCGTTGCGAACGCGCCGGTCATGTTGACATTGAATCCGGAAATAGCAGCGACAATCGCGTTATTCGCGTCAAAATTATGCAAGCCAATTCCTATCGCCATTGCAACAACAGATGATGCCGCCATCACCAATGCGGCCTGTTTTCTCCTCAGCGTCCCCCAAAGAACGACGGCCGCCGGCAGGAAGGCCACCCAGTTCACGACGTAGATGGCTTCAATGTCCATCAGCAATTGACTGGTTGCCGGTAATGCCACTTGAGTATCCATGTCCGTCAACAAGCCGGCGACGAAATAGACCACCAGTGCAACCACAAATGATGGCAAGGCCGTATAAATCATATTTCGAATATGATCGTAGAGGTTCGCATTGGCACCAATCGCACAAATATTGGTGGAATCAGACAATGGTGAAAGTTTGTCCCCGAAATAAGCACCGGATACCACCGCCCCGGCCGTCGCCGCAAGCGGCGCATTAATCGCCGCGGCAACACCCATCAATGCCACGCCAATGGTGCCGGCGGCGGCCCAGGACGAACCCGTCAGGGACATCGCAGCCGTCACCAGGAAGGCCGTGATAATCATGAAGCGAGGATCGACCAGTTGCACCCCGTAGTAAACCAGCAGTGGAATCGTGCCACTGAACATCCAGGTCCCGATCAACATCCCAATGGACAACAAGATCAAAATGACCGGAAAAACGGAGGCCAGCTTGTCCCCGGTTGAGCGTTGAATGTCTTCCCAACCATGTCCGTGACGAACGGCGATCAATCCCGCCACGGTCGCAGCGATCAACATGACGGCGACCAGCAACTCAGTACCGATCGGCATGAACATACCGCCGACCACCAGGCACACCAGCATCGCAATGAGAGGCAGTGCGGCCTCAAGCAACGTGATCGGTTTACGCATCTGGCTCACTCGGCTGAGTTGAATCTACGCCTGTTTTCTCGACCTCCTCCTGCACCTTTTTTCTGAAATCCCGGATGTCCTGCTCACTGACCTGGACGCTACCGAGCAAGCCATTTTCAGTACGCTCCAGCCTGACTAAAGCCATGGCCGATAGCTCCATGGCCTCAGCATAGAACTCTTTCGAGGCCATCAGCGATGCCATCAGCATGGCGCGACTCGCACCGGGGCGGGACTGCAAGGACCGCTTGAAATTGATCATGGCGCTATCCGGGTCTCCGCGGTGAATATCCACGGTGCCCATAAGATACGCAATCTGGGAAAAACGGGCGGAACGCGGATTTGCATTACGTGGCACCTGTAGCATATCGGCGAACAAGCTGCGCAAATCGTCCAGAGAAACGGCCGGGCATTTTCGGCTCACCACAGAATCGAGCAATGACTCGTAAAGAGCCAAACCACGCAAGTCATACTCATGCGGCGCAAGCCGCTCTTTCAATTCTTGAAAATTCTTGCCCGTCAGCATGCCCAGGTTGCAACGAACGGTGCCGCGCCAGATGAGTAATTGCTCATCACCCGGAATGCGGGAGATGGCTTCATTCGCAACCTGCAGGGATTCCTGATAACGCCCGGCGTTATATAACAACAATGAAAACTGCTGTTGTGCACGAGCCGAGTTGGGAGCCTTTCTGGCCGCCGATTCGACGATGCTCGGATAACTTGCCCAAACCGTCGTTGTTAGACGAGTCAGCCCGGCCAACACCAGCAGCGTTGAGATCACGACCACGGAGAACAACGGGCGACTGGTCTTTTTCTGCAGCATTACGAGCAGAGGCAAAAACAAAAAGGCAGTCGCCAGGTAGTTGCGATGTTCGAAATACAGCTCGAGGTTCAATGTCGTGGATTCAAGCAAATGACTCGCGTAGAAAAAGAGTACGGCGAACGATAACAAAGGCCACTTGTGCCGCTTGACGATACAAACCGATATCAGTAACAGATGAAAAACGGCCGAGACGGCGGTGGTAAGCGGTGAGAAAAATCCTTTTGACGCGACGAAGTGGTCCTGGAACACGCCTGGCGTCGAAGCCTGGGGCAAGAACCAGTGCTGTAAATAATCCACCAGAATCCTTAGTTCGGTCAGCAACCGTTCGTAAGTGCTGAAGTCTCGTGGCGGATTTGGGATGAAGAAATTGCTCCTCAGCGCCTGGTTAGCAAGATAAAGGACGATAATTACGCTGGGCAGCAACAGAAACAGTGCGGCCCAGCGCCGATCCAGCGGTGCAACACGCGGGTTTTTGTCAGAAAGCAGCGTAAATTCGAGAACACCCACCAGCAACGGCAGCAGGATTCCGTTTTCTTTGGCAATCATCGCCAGGAGGGTGCAAAGTCCAAGCCCGATGCTCATCGTCAGATACGCTTTGACGGGCTTCGTCCCAACCAGCATGCGTCCGCGGAGATACGTCAACATGCCGACAAAGATGAACAACGTGGACAGCTGCGCCATACGCTGTACGACATAGAGGGTCGTTGATACCAAAAATGGATGCAGCAGCCAGCTAGCTGCACTGAGCAGAGCAAGCCACCGCGCTTTCTTCCGGTCGATGCCCGTCAGGCACAAGACCCGAACCGTAACGGCAGCCAGCAATGCGCCGATAAGTAAATGGATGACGAGATTAGTTCGCTTGAAGGGCCAGGCATCGGTTGGCCAGTTGTTCCCGTCGATCAGGAACGTCAGCAGCGACAAGGGTCTACCGGTAGGTCCGGAGAAGCCACCGAATACGAAAGATTTGAACGTATACCAGTCTTTGATACCGCCAAGATCGCCCATGGCAGCTAGCGACCCAAAATCATCGAACAGGAACGGTCCCTGCAGGCCGGGCCAATAGGCGAAGACGGTGACAACGACAAGGGCCGCCCAGGCCAAAAAATACTTCATGCCTGAGCCGCGGCAAATGCGCCCAAAAGGTCAGTCCAGAGGTCATCGGGATCCTCAAGCCCGACAAACAAACGAATCATCCGCGGCGATACACGGAAATCGACAGCGGGATTGTGTTCACCGGCCTGATTGATCGATACGTTGGCGGGCATCACAAGACTCTCGTACCCGCCCCAACTCACACCGAGGCGAAAAATAGATAGTGCATCGCAAAAAGCGGGAATATCGATACGCTCATCAAGCTCAATGCTGAAAAGACCGCCATAACCGCTTAGCAAGGAAAAGTCCTTGCGCCGCAGTCCGGGGTGATAAACCCGCGCGACCTGTTCATGTGCTGACAACCGCTTCGCGATGATAAGGCCACTTTCCTGATGCCGTTGCATTCGGAGTGGCAGTGTTCGCAGACCACGCAACAGCAAAGCGGCCTCCTGGGCGGAAAGTTTAGAGCCCAGATACGGAACAACTTCTGCATTCATCTTTTCAATCAGCGACCGTCGACCGACCAGTAACCCCGCGACCGTATCGCTGTGCCCGGAGATATATTTGGAGGCCGAATGCACCACAATATCGATGCCGCACTGCAGTGGCTTTTGGAAAACCGGCGAAGCCCAGCTGTTGTCGACCAGTGTCGTTACCCCTTCGGCACGAGCGAGTTTCGCGACCGCTGCAAGATCCTGCTCTTGCATGACCCAGCTATTTGGGCTTTCGAGATAGATTAATTTGGCACCGGGCATAGCCGCCTTTATCGCATTCAGGTCATTGCCATCCACGAACTCGGTCATGATGCCAAAACGGGCACAAAGTCCTCTCAGCAGTCGATAGGTATCAGGGTAGACGTCCCTGACACAGACGATGCGGTCACCGGATTGAACCTGTGCAAGTACAGCGTTGCTGATAGCCGCCATGCCACTTGAAAAGGCAGCGGCAGCTTCTCCCTTTTCCAACCGGCAGATCTTCTCCAGCAAGACCGACACCGTTGGGTTGCCAACACGTGAGTACACCGACTGATCCGTGTCACCACGAAAACGCTCGACCATCGACTGGTAGGAAGTGAATGAAAACAGCGACGTTTGATAGATGGGTGGTGCAATCGCACCTTCCGCATGACGCTCGTCATGCACGAGCATCGTAACCTCTGATTCGCCTGATTCCTTAGCCTTCACCGTCACACTCCCCCGCACAATTCGGCATCACTTTACCCATCACCAGCGAATGCGGCAATTGTTGCTCCAACTCCGGTCCCGAATCGCGTTACTCCCGCGGCGGGTCCGTCGCAACCTTCGTCACGACGTAAATACCGCTATCCTTTTCTTCGATGGCAACATTTATCGACTGTCCGACAGATAGCCCGATCAACAGGTTTGGTTCATCAACAGCGAAGCCCATAGTCATCGCGGGCCACGACCACTCACTGATCGGCCCGTGGTGCAGGATAATTTTTTGCTTGGCCAGATCGATTCCACGAACGGTCGCGGCGACCTCAACAGTAACCAACGATTTATCGGCAACATGTTCGTCCAGGCGGGCCAGGGCGGACTCCAGGTTCGACTCCGAATCAATGAGGAACTGACCCGACGTCACCACCAGGTCGGTCGTGCCAATGCCCGCCAGAATTTCCACCCTGCCTGCCGACTCGATTCCGATCTGCACCGGTTGCGCCCGAAATTTGCCATTCCCCAGTGCCAGAACCACACGATCCGCGCTACCCCCTCGAATCAGCGCCTCGCGCGGCACGTTGACGACCGCGCCTGTTTCTGTTCCGTGGATGGTTACGGTTGCGAACATATTGGGTCGGAAAATATAGGATGCGTTGTCAAAACGCAGACGAACTTTCAGCGTCCGTGTCACCAGGTCCAGTTCAGGGTATAGGTAGTCGACCGTTCCCTGCAGTGGCTGGCCCGGTAGATAGTCAAGTTCCACCTCGGCACGTTGTCCCGGTTGGATCCAGTCTGCCTGGCGCTCGAAAATTTCCGCCAGCACCCAGATCGGATCCAGCTTCGCAATCGACATGATATCGGTTGCCGGTGTAATGAATTGTCCCTCGCGCACACCGAGATGCGCAACGACGCCGTCACTCCGCGCAAACACCGTCAGCGTCTGATTGACAGTCTTGCTTTGCTTTAGTCGTTCTATCTCACCACTGGAAACGCCCAGTGCACCAAGGCGTTGGTAGGACGCCGCAAGCAATGAAGTATTGCCGCTTCTTAGTGCCGTTAGATACTCTTCTTCGGCATTGACGATTGTCGGCGAATACAATTCGAACAACGCCTGACCTTCACTGACCGGATCGCCGCTTGCCGTAATATTGAGCGTCTCAATCCAACCATCAACCCGACTATGAATGTTTCGCAACGTGTCCTCGTCGAAACTCACGTAGCCAAAAGCCTCAATACGACGAGACAATACTCCGAATTGCGCTTGCTCGGTTCTTACGCCCAGATTGTTAACGACCTGTGAATTGATGCTGACGACACGCTCATTGCTGCCGTCTGCGTATACCGGGACCAGATCCATGCCCATTGGCGATTTGCCAGGTTCATCACGACGATAACCCGGGTCCATTGGTGCCTTCCAGTACAAGACGGTGCGCCTCGCCTGGCCCGGATCAGCAGTGACGTCACTCTCTGGTACCGGCCACTCACGGCCTGCGAGCAATCCTATGGCAATTCCGGCAACAAGGACCGGAACAAGAGCGCGCGTGATTCTCATCAGGAAATTCCTTTGAATTCGCAAGCGTAGCGAAGCTTTGTGCCTGCTTTAAATGCAGCCGCATGCAATGGAAACGTGGATAGGGATCATCGACATAGCCGCAAGTGACAGCGGCGAAATCACCGTGTCCTCTTGAAGGGTCGGCGAACGCGACGCATAACTTCAAGAGGATGATAACAGGGTCGGGCGATCTCCGAGGGCACATCAACATTCAGCAATCTCATTCCTCGAAACCGAACAATGTTGACGGCCAACATTACCTACCTTGAGCTTACAGGTACGGACGGTAATACCTCGCGCTTCAAGGTATTTTTCGAGGATAGGTTTGAGCCCGGCCAGCTATCCGATCAGTATGTCTACCGGCGGCCTACCCGTTATCGTGCGATGCCACGACAGACTGAAGCCTGCGACGCACAAGATCGATATCCCGTCGCAATTTGTACAAATCGCTCTTATATGTACGTGGCACCGTAATACTGGTTACGGCGTGATTTATTCGGTCCAGTTCCTGCAGATTCCTGCTGATGTCGCTGCCGGACAAATTATCGGTATAGTCCGGATCAAGGCTTTGAATCTCATCGTACAAGCGCAGAAACCGGGATTGAATCCGCCAGCGGTATAGTGGCGGCATCAGCTTCATCAAAGGAATGGCAAGCGCGAGTAGCGGCAGGAGCATGACCTTTAACCGGTCAACCAGGGTCGCCGCCCAGAACGGCAATACTCGCTGCAAGAACGGCGGCCCGTACTTGTAGAATCGCGTGGCCTCCTCGCTGACCGGAAGATCCACGTACCGCGCCGTCGGGAACTGCCCGGGATCGGATAGCACGCTGCTGCGACCGTGTATCTCGCTGGCGGCGATTAGCAACAGATCGACCAGCGCCGGATGGAGGTCCGTCCTGGCGGCGAGCATGGCGGTTGGTGCTACCGTTGTGACATCGGTTGACGGCAGGTTTGCGGCAAGATCCAACACGCCTTCCGGCAGCAAGACGGGCGACAGGAACGGATAGAGGCGCGCATAGGCCCCGCCGCGATCAAATTCGTAGAGGTGAACCCCGGGTTGACGGATTATTTGTCGAATCACAACGGACTCCGGCGAGGCGACAATAAATGCGGCATCGATGTCCATTTTCGCCAGACCATCAATGGCATCGGCAAGCGGCAGATCCAGGATCCGGGTGTTCGATGCATCGACGCCGTTGGCCGCCAACAAAGACATTCCAACAGCCCGCGTACCGCTGCCCTCAATGCCGACCGAAACACGGGTACCTGCCAGATCTCCCAGATGCTCTACTTCTATTTCGTCACGAATGAACAACCACAACGGTTCAAAATAAAGCGAACCCAATGCCATCACCCCCGGTGACGCATAGTCCTCGGCCAGGCCGCTCTGCACTAACGCAAGATGGACGCCAGAGTCGGATCCGAGCAATTCCAGGTTCTCGACAGACCCCGCGGTCGCCTTTAGTGTCACAGAAATACCATTGCGCCCCAAAATTCTCGCGTACTGAGCCCCAATACCCTGATAGGCGCCACCGTCTTCGCCTGTTGCCAGCACAATTTCTCGTGGTGGTGCCGGGTCGACAAACTGGTAGGCGACAAACAAACTGCCGAAAATCAGGACAGCAGCGACACCGTAGGTGCCCGAAAGGTCTTTTATACTTCGCCATGTTTGCGCCATGATCTCTCTCTTCCGGATTCACACAGGATAAAACGCCAGGCCATATCCCGGCTCGCTCGCTCTGCTCAAAAACAGGTTCAATTCCTCCGTGGTGACCGAGAACCGATCGGCAGCCATTCAACGAGTGTTGGTACTCTTCGCGTTGGCGCCAGTCCCTGTCAATCAAGATGACGAGAGCACCTAGAATAAGCACCCCTGCTCACAAAGTCGACGATCATTGGCATTTGTGCCGTGTTGTGATTAACTCATTTGCTCGCTATCACCTGATAAGCATAAGAAAAACAATACCAGGCGAGGACCGACCATCAATTCAGTCACAGCAATTGTGCTACCTCAGGTGCCGTACAAAAGCTGGCGTTTTCAAGAGTAACCTGCTGAGGCGCACCCAATGACCGAAGAACAGAACATGTCTCCACGGACCCCTGTGAATTACCTCCGGAAATATCGGCACTATGTGTGGTCATTGGTCGCGGTGGCCGTTTACGCCGCACTCGGTTTTCTCCTGGCACCATGGATGCTGGAAAAGACTCTCACTAGGTCGGTTCGCGAAAACTTCGCGGCGGAGCTGAGGCTGGAAACGGTTGCGGTCAATCCGTTTGTTCTGAGTCTTCGGCTGGATGGCATTGAACTTGATGACCCGACCGGTGCTCCCGTTGCCCACATCGATCAGCTATTCATCAATTTTCAGCTGAGCTCCTTATTTCGCTGGGCATGGACGTTTGATGAATTCCGCCTGACCTCTCCGGAGTTTTTCATTGCCCGGGATGAGCATGGCGACCTGAACCTTGCCTACCTTTTTGCGGCGTCGGCAGAAACGAGTCCCATTGCCGGGAACGAAGTCGAACCTGGTGTCACTCCTGCACTCATTTTTGATTTTGCGATCGAAAATGGCACGATCAACTGGAGTGACGAAGTACCGGTTGAGACTGTCGAGACCCGTTTCGGCCCTATCGACATCGCCATCGCCGAACTGAATACACTGCCGAACCGCTCAGGCCAGCAGACGGTCCTTATCACCACGGAAGACGCGGGAATTTTGAGCTGGACGGGAAGCCTGCAGCTAAATCCACTGAAATCAGTAGCACATGCCTCGATTAAGGGTTCGCACTTTCCGCTCTTGTCAGCCTATATTCGCCACCAGTCGGGATTTGATATTGTGGATGGCAATCTGGACGTCGAGCTGAACTACACCATCGACACCAGGCCAGATGGCACCATCAGCGCCGGCGTCGACGATTTCAATCTAACACTCACTGATCTCGCAGTTGAAACGTTTTCCGGTACCCCTACGGTGGGCAACCGGACCTCGGACAGGGAGGTCTTACGACTGCCCAATACTCGCCTGACAGATGGTGAGCTACGGTGGCCGGAGAAAAGTGTCTCGATTGCTGCACTGACATTAGACGATGCAAGAGTCAGCCTCTTTCGAGATTCAACCGGAGCACTAAACGTCATCAGAGCACACTCTGGTCCGGCAATTGATGAGCCCGAGCCCGACGACCGCCCCGATAACCCGACCGACGGTGGATCATGGGTTGTTTCGTTGCAGAACTTTGCCGTCAATCACCTTGCGCTGAGTTTCGAGGATCATGGTGTGGAGCCCTTTGCTGATGTCGGCATTGCCGATTTCAACCTGAACGTAGCTGATATCAGCAACAAACCTGGCGTGCAGTTTCCAACATCCGTTGAGTTACAGGTTCGCACGGGCGGTACTCTCACGGCGGACGGCTTTGTCTCGGTTTTGCCAGAGGTCGAACTGGCGTTGGATCTTGTCATCGACGAAATCGCTTTGGCGGGGGCACATCCGTACATCAAGCCACTCGCCGATGTAAACATGGACTCGGGTGCGCTCAACCTGAATGGACAGTTGAGGAGTTCGAGTCAGGAAATACTGTCCTTTGCTGGAGATCTCAGCATCGTAAATTTCGAGATCACGGAGACCGATGAGGGCTCGCGCCTTGGCAGTTGGCAGCGAATGGACGCCAACCATCTGGTATTGAGCGCTTCCAAACAGGAACTTGAGATTTCCGAAATATTGCTGGATCAACTGTACGGTGACATCGTCGTCGCCGCTGATGGCAGTCTGAATCTGGGTCGTGTTGAAAGATCTGCAGGCGGCGAAACATCGACAGCGAGCCAGGACGCGGGGGAACCCGAGTCAGGTGCATCAGCAATGGCGATCACTATCGGCCGGATTGTGCTAACCGAGGCCGCGGCGGATTTTGCGGATTTCTCACTGCCCCTGCCTTTCTCGGCAAGAATTGAAGACCTGAATGGCAACATGTCGACGATTTCCACACAAAGCAGCGAGGCGTCCACCGTAGCGCTCGAAGGGAAAGTTGACGACAACGGCTTCGTGCGAGTGGCCGGCAGCATTACGCCATTGGATCCATCGGTCAATACGGACATTACGGTTACTTTCCAAAATGTTTTCGTGCCCAAGTTCAGCTCGTACACAATTCCTTTTGCCGGTCGGGAGATTGCCAGTGGCAGCCTGGATCTAAGCCTCGGATACCAGGTGACGGACGGTCAACTCGTCGGCGAAAACAGCGTTATTCTACGTAATCTTGAGTTAGGCGAAAAAATTCCTCACCCCGATGCGATGAGTCTGCCACTGGGACTCGCCGTCGCACTACTGAAAGATGTGGACGGCAAGATTGATATTGATCTACCAGTGCGAGGCGACCTTAATGACCCCGAGTTTGGCTACGGCAGGGTTATCGGTAAGGCGCTGGGGAATCTGATTATCAAGATCGTGGCATCGCCCTTTGCCCTGCTGGGCAAGTTGCTCGGCGTGGAGGCGGACGAGCTTGAGTACATTAATTTTCTCGATGGCAGGGCGGATCTTATCCCGCCGGAGCTGCAGCGAGCCGGACAAGTTGCGGAGGCACTTGCACTTCGACCTGAGCTCATGCTGGAAATATCGGGTGTGGTAAATGCGGAGGCCGATGGGCTGGCTCTTCGCACCGCGCAACTTGATGCGACCGTTGAAGCACGAATCGTGAAATTGGATTCCGCGGCAGACAGCGAGGACATGTATGCGGACCAACTAATGAACGTACTCGAAATGCTGTTTGTGGAGTCTCCGGTTGCAACCGACAGCTCGCTCGCGCTGGAAGAAATACGCACTCGATTCACAACTGTGCCAGACGCCGATGGCAGTGCGAGACCAACAGCCGAGTTCGATCAGCTCGCATATACCAACGAATTGCGGCGAAAATTAATTGAGAATCAAGCGGTGTCCGAGTCAGCACTGGCTGACCTTGCATCGGAGCGCGCAAGAAACACCAGGGCCGCCATTCTGGAAAATAACGAGACTCTGGCGCATCGCGTCAATATTGTGGCAAGCCAAAGCATTGCAAAAAAACCGGACGAAATGATCAGAATGAGAGTGAGACTGTCTGTCGGTCAGTCTGAATAGATTGCAGTTAAGGGGGACAGTTTACTCAATCGCAGTCGCAAGCGAACTCGTCGCAGCAATATTTCCATCAGCGCGGTTCGCCCTCGATGACCACGATTGCTTTCGTGGCATTGCCGCTAATTCCGTTGCCGGGATATAACGAACGACTCGTCGTTAAACCAAAGACTGTTGTATTTTTCCAGCACATCCTGCGTCGCCTGCAGGTAGGCAGGGTCAGCCAACACCTCGCTCAATCGTTGCTGCTCTACCTGTGCGACATAGATCGCGGCGTTCCACGCTGCATACAATGTTGACGTTCCAATTCCGGGATTGATTTCCGTTGGCAAGGTATGCATATCGTAGCGAAATATCGAGCGCTTGTCGGAATAGGCATTGAATTTGAAGTGGCGCACGTCGCGGCCAAGTGCCGATTTGACCGCCGCGAGCAACTTGCGACGACTGGTACTAAACGGTTGTCCTGCCGACCCCCAAACGCGCTCAATAATTTCCATACCAGGATCGTTGCCATACGAATGAATTCCCAGCAACCGCCCCCCGGGACCCAGTGAGCGCGCCAGCGGCGCGAGGACATTATTCGCCTTGAACTCTGTTGCCGCACGCAGGCGATAGGGTTGTGACGCGATAACGAGGTCGTAATCTGCTCGCTGCGCTCCACGGCGCGGAATGACGTCATCAAGCAGAAAACGATAGTCCTCTCTGTAAATTACCAGGACCGCCGGTCGGTCATACAACGGGTTGCCGGTTTTCTCACTCGCGTGCGTACCCCAGTTTTCACTCAAAAACGCATTCTGCTCCTCTATTTGCACCTCGAATTCATGTGCCGTTGAGCCCGCCAGCGCAACTTCGTGCCATATCATCGCGCCGGCCGCGGCTGAGGACTTCGGTGTGAACCAGGGCGCCTCTGAATACGTCATGTTGGTGATGATCATGACCATGGCCGGATGTTCAAAAAAACGATCCGGCATTTTCTGCAGCGTCAACCGCACGTCTTCAAGACTCACTTCCTTCGCGGCTGCATAGAAGGGCATGGTCGGATAGCGGTGGTGCAAATCGCGCAGAACATGCGACAGCACCGTACCGTCGCCAATGCCTGCATCGAAAATACGCATGGCCGGCGGACGCGGTTGCAATTGCGCTATCTCCAGGCTGACCTGTTTGGCCACAACGGCTTTCTCGTTGCAGGTATTGACGAACAGCAGATATTTCTGACGACTATCAAAGAAGCGTTCATGCTCAACGCTCTCGATCTTTTTCTCTGTGCCCTTTTGGGCAACCGCCTGTGTATTTGTCGCCTTCATTTTCTGGTCAATTCCTATGACAAACGATTTCTGCAACTGGTTCGCAGAATCGGCCATAAATTTTTCGACTTTCTCAAGAGTAGCTATGCTGATGCGAGCGCCGTCTCGCACTCGACCGACGAACTTGCCGTCATTAACGGCACGCCGCCCGAAGGTCGTCTCAGCCATGCCATGCTGCCGACAAAACTCAATGATCGACTCAAGCAACTCGTTAGCTTGCATAAAGTGCTTGCGCGTTTCTTTGTTCTGACTCATCGCAAGATATCCCAAGTTTACCCATCAGGAATACCATTATATGTCCCACTTTTGAATGTGGGACATTTTGTGGGCTGCTTGGTGAGTTTTCTCGATCCTGCCTGGACTGCTATGGGGTGAATGCCTTGATTTTCCTACGTTTCGCTATAAATATCCGCGAGCATGAGCCAACTGTTGTGTGTCACCCAGGTTGCGGCCGTTTCAGCTGCCACTCTCACCTGCGCTGCTACCAACGCACAAAACCGGGAAAAATGGCCCGATCAGGCAGTTGCCGACACATCGCTGCGACGATCCCCTATTCGACCGAAATAGCATCGACTTCATGTATCTCAGCATATAGCCTGTGCCCATGCCCCGAAGTAATCACGATCGCACTCTCCGATGAGCGAACCGGCACCACATTACGGCACCGCGATCCGCGTTGGCGTGGCGGACAAGAGCCCGCTGCTGCAGGCCGCTCTGACCCATTTACTGACCAAAGACCCACGTTTTGAACTGGTGAATGTGTACGCTGACGGTGAATCGTTTTTGCAGGCAGCAGACCTTTGCAATATGCAGGTTGCGATAACCGGCTGGGTGATCAGTCCCGGCGACGGCAAGTACATCCTCGATCAACTTCGGTCCCGAACAGATGCACCTCGCATTGTGGTCTACACCGGGGCAGAGGGTGGGTCGGTAGCGGCACAGGTAATGGCGCACGGTGGCGCTGCGTTTGTATCCAAGAGTGAACAGCCGGACTTCCTGCTCGATACGGTCGCCCAGGTTGCAGCTGGCCGCATGGTCTTCCCTTTCCTCGATGTACGGCAAATTCACCAGAGCCCATTGACGACGCTCACCAGAAGAGAACTCGAAGTGCTGTCAGCCCTGGCGGCGGGGCAGACCAACAAGCAGATCGCTGCCGCACAAAACGTATCGCCGAACACGGTCAAGTTTCATGTCAAGAACCTGTTCGAAAAACTCGGTGTCAGCAATCGTTCTCAGGCCATCGCGCTCTATCTGAAAACATAAATTGCCTCCCGTTGTTATGGGTAGTTTTTTACCTACCCGACTGCCATGAAACCACCCTCCAAACGGATGTGCCAGCGCTTCCAACCCTTGGCTATCATTCCTCGCAGATAGAAAAACCGCATTTTTACAGGGATAACTCTCTGTAATGCCAGAAACGGGCGAGGGGCAAATGAAGTCATTTGAAGCACTGAAAAACTACCTTAGTCCTGGCAACGTCGATATGGAACCCGGCGTCGCCGAGACCGTTCTATGCCTCGCGGATGCGATGATTCAGATTTCAAATCTCGTGGCTCGCGGTCCGCTGGCCGGGGCGATGGGTGCAGCATGTGGCGACAATGCTGACGGCGATGTGCAAAAGGAACTCGACATTGTCGCGAATGATGCGGTGATCGAGGCGTTGCAAGCTGCTCCCGTTGCGTACCTGGTATCAGAAGAACTCGAAGTGCCACTGGCAATGAAGCATGGAGCGCCGCTGTACGTGACTGTCGACCCATTAGACGGTTCTTCAAACATAGAGACCAATGCCGCGGTAGGAACGATTTTTGCCATTCTTCCGGCCGCTACGGAGGACGACAAGTCCCTCGAGGCCAAAGTGTTGCAGCCTGGCGTCAACCAGCTAGCCGCCGGCTACTGCATATACGGCCCGCAAACGTCATTGGTTTTGACGCTCGGTGATGGCACCCACATTTTTACGCTTGACCCCGTCGCCGGAGAGTTTCATTTGACGGTGGCCGGTGTGCGCATCACGGAAACGACACGCGAGTTCGCCATCAATGTGTCCAACTTTCGTCACTGGGACCGGCATGTTCGCGCCTATATTGATGATTGCCTGGCGGGCGAGGACGGTCATCGCCAGAGCAACTACAACATGCGCTGGATTGCCTCATTGGTTGCCGAGTCCCAGCGCATCCTGGCACGTGGCGGCATCTTCCTCTATCCCGGAGATGCCCGCAAAGGCTACGCGCACGGTCGGTTACGGCTCCTGTACGAGTGCAACCCGATCGCATTCCTGATTGAACAGGCAGGCGGTGGCGCAACCACCGGACGACAACGAATTCTGGAAATTACGCCCGGGAATATTCACCAGCGAGTACCAATGATCTTCGGTTCGGGCCATGAAATCAGGCGTGTTGAACGGTATTACGCAGAACGTGATCTGCACGGCGAGAGATCCCAGTTATTTGGCAAGCGCGGCTTGTTCCGCGCCTGATGACCAACGTCAACGGAATATAGATCATGTCAATTGCTCATCCAATCATTTCGGTCACGGGTTCTTCGGGTGCCGGTACAACATCGGTCCGGCGTACTTTCGAACAAATATTTCGGCGCGAGAATGTCGCGGCGACCTTCATAGAAGGCGATGCTTTTCATCGATATGACCGTGTGGAAATGAAGCAGGCGATGGCCGACGAAGCTAGCAAAGGCAACCATCACTTCAGCCACTTCGGTCCCGACGCAAATCACCTCGAGAAACTGGAAGCGGCGTTTCGCGATTTTGGCGATACCGGCCACGCCACCACCCGCCATTACGTACACGATGCCGATGAAGCCGCAATGTACGGCGCGAAGCCCGGCACTTTTACAGACTGGGAAGAAACACCCGCAGACACAGATCTGCTCTTCTATGAAGGCCTGCATGGCGCGGTAGTAACTGACGACGCGAATGTCGCGCAATACTCTGACCTCAAGGTCGGTGTTGTGCCGGTCACGAATCTCGAGTGGATACAAAAGTTACATCGCGACAAAACAGAACGCGGCTATTCATACGAAGCGGTAATGGATACGATTCTGCGTCGTATGCCCGATTACATTCGCTACATTTGTCCGCAGTTCAGCCAGACCAACATAAATTTTCAGCGCATCCCCACGGTCGATACATCGAATCCGGAGATCGCCCGCTCGATTCCAACACCGGATGAATCCATGGTCGTCATTCGCTTTGCGAATCCACACGGCATCGATTTTTCATATCTGTTGGCGATGATTCACGACAGCTTCATGTCACGCGCGAATTCGATCGTGATTCCTGGCGGAAAAATCGATCTGGCGATGCAGCTGATCTTGACACCGATGATCATGCAACTGGTCGAGCGCAAAACCCGTGCCGCCTGAGGAACAGTAAACCGGACCCACAACCTGTGCAATGCCGCGAAGCGGCCGCATAGTTAAACGAGGAGAAAATTATGGATCAATCCAATCGATATGCAGATCTTTCACTGCATGAAGCCGACCTGATCGCCGACGGGCAACACGTGTTGTGTGCTTACATTATGAAGCCCAAAGCCGGGTTCGCCGGCTACCTCGAGACCGCAGCGCATTTTGCTGCAGAATCCTCGACAGGGACGAATGTGGCTGTTTCAACGACCGACGAGTTCACCCGCGGGGTCGACGCCATCGTCTACGAAATAGACGCAGCGAAAGAGATTATGAAGATCGCTTATCCAACGGTCCTGTTTGATCGCAACATCACGGACGGTCGCGCTATGATCGCCTCGTTCCTCACGCTGACCATTGGCAACAATCAGGGTATGGGTGATGTCGAGTACGCAAAGATGCACGACTTTTACGTCCCGCCCGAGTACCTGCGACTGTTCGATGGGCCGGCAACGACGATCTCGGATTTGTGGAGAGTGTTGGGCCGGCCGGTCGTTGATGGCGGTTTCATAGTCGGCACGATCGTAAAACCGAAGCTGGGTCTGAGGCCCAGACCCTTCGCAGAAGCGTGTCATCAGTTCTGGCTGGGCGGCGACTTTATCAAGAATGACGAGCCGCAGGGAAATCAGCTTTTTGCGCCACTGAAAGAAACGATTTCACTGGTCGCCGAGGCGATGCGCCGGGCACAGGACGAGACCGGCGAGGCCAAACTGTTCTCGGCAAACATCACGGCCGATGACCACTATGAAATGCTCGCCCGCGGTGAATACATTCTCGAAACGTTCGCTGAAAATGCCGATCATGTGGCCTTCCTGGTCGACGGCTACGTCACCGGTCCCGCCGCAATTACGACAGCACGGCGGCGCTTCCCGAATCAGTACCTCCATTACCATCGCGCCGGTCATGGCGCGGTAACATCGCCGCAGACAATGCGTGGTTACACCGCCTTCGTGCTTGCGAAGATGTCTCGATTACAGGGAGCCTCCGGCATACACACCGGTACGATGAGCTTCGGCAAGATGGAAGGCGAGCCCGGTGATACTGACATGGCGTACATGATTCAACGCGATAGTGCGGACGGACCTTTCTATCACCAGGAATGGCTTGGCATGAATCCAACGACACCGATAATCTCCGGTGGCATGAATGCGCTGCGTATTCCGGGCTTTTTCGAGAATTTAGGCCATTCAAACCTCATTATGACCGCCGGTGGCGGCTCGTACGGTCACATTGATGGCGCCGCCGCAGGAGCCCTTTCCATGCGCCAGGCGGAGCAATGCTGGAAGGAAGGCGCTGATCCGGTAGCTTTTGCCAAAGACCACCAGGAGTTCGCTCGCGCCTTCGAAAGTTTCCAGAGTGATGCTGACAAGTTGTTCCCGAACTGGCGCCAACATTTGGGTCTTGCTGCCTAGCCCGGGTGCATGACTGACTATCCCACCGCTATTATCTGGGATCTGGACGGAACACTGATTGATTCCGCGCCCGATCTCGCGCAGGCATTGAATGTGCTGCTACGCGAGAACGGCCGGGTGGTGCTTGAGGAAAGCCAGGTCCGGGCAATGATCGGCAATGGTGTCGCGAAGCTTGTTGAACGAGGGTTCGCCGCGACAGGGGAACGCCTGGAATGTGAGCGGCGAGCGGAACGGGTCACGCAATTTCTGGCGATTTACACGACGACCGCTACCGACAGGACCTGCTTATTTCCTGGCGTACGGGAAATATTGCAGCTCTTTGACGATTCCGGCGTACAACAGGGACTATGTACTAACAAACCTGAAGCCATCAGCAAGCAGATAGTCGCGGATCTGGCTATTGCCGGATATTTCAGTGTCGTCGTCGGCGGCGACACTACGAGCCGAAAAAAACCGGACCCGCTGCCTTTGCGAACCTGCCTTGCCGCAATGGACGCCCGCGCGAAGGAAAGCATGCTGATCGGCGATTCGGGTGTTGATGTGGAAACCGCGAAAGCACTCGACATGCCGGTTGGCATCGTCACCCACGGCTACTCCCGCCAGCCTGTCGAGTCTCTCGGCGCAAATTTTTTGGTTGACGATTTGTTGTCGTTGCCGGCGATCATTGACGACCTGCGAGCAACATCATGACTAGAGCCATAATTTTCGATGTAGATGGCACCCTCTCGGAAACCGAGGAAGTGCATCGCAAAGCTTTTAACCGGGCGTTCCGACACCAGGGTCTCGGCTGGCACTGGGATAGAGCAACCTACCGGCAATTGCTACAGATTACTGGCGGCAAGGAACGGATTCGATATTTCGTCGCACAGGAATACGCGAAGCGCTCGCTGGAGCCGGACTTCGCTGAGTTCATACGCGAATTACACCGAAAAAAGACCTCTATCTATACCCGTATGGTTGCGGAGGGAGCGACTATCCTTCGCCCCGGCGTGCGGGATTTGATTCAGGATGCCGCGAAAAATGGTTACCGCCTCGCGATTGCCACGACGACCAGCTTGCCGAATGTTGAAGCCTTGTTGCTGTCCGCTTTCGGTAGCGAAGGAATCGAGAAATTTGAAGTCATTTGTGGTGGCGACAGCGTCGCCAACAAGAAGCCGGCTCCGGATATCTATAGACTGACTTTGGAGAGACTTGGGCTGGGACCGGACGATTGTGTGGCCATAGAGGACTCTCGTAACGGGCTATTGTCAGCGCATCGCGCCGGTATTCCGACGGTCGTGACACCCAGCATCTACACTGCCGAGCAGAATTTCGACGAGGCAGTTTGGGTGCTCAATGACCTCGGCACCGTCGGCGCAATGGAACTGATGGAAAACGCGCGTAAGGCGCCAGCACGGATATCGGCGTGACACAGCCGCAATGCCTGATACGGTAGGTCAGTTTTGGGGCCCTCTTAGTTTCTGTCGCTCCCATACGCGGTACTCCCCGGCAATGTTTTACGCTTGGAATGCTCTCGCATTGCGGGGTTCCGTTCACTTCATGCACACCATCAATCTTTCGTTCTCACCGCAGCGGATGCCAGTCTGGAGTGGCCGTCTCGCGTTTGTGGCAAGCGCATATTCAATAAAGAACTGGCGACCTGCGTCCGTAGAATCTGGGCCGTTCCGCCGGCGATGGTGAACATGCGGGCGTCGCGAACCGCTCGTTCCAGCGGCAGTCTTCTCGAATAACCCATGGATCCATGCAACTGCAACGCATCGTTCGTGACGCGATTGGCTGTTTCGGCGGCGAAGATTTTCGCCTGCGCCGCATCGAGCATCGACGGGAATCCGGTGCCACCATTTACAGCGGCTTTGTATATCAGCGCTTGTGCCGCGGAAATGCTCGTTGCCATATCGGCGATCATCCATTGCAGGCCCTGAAACTCTGCGATCGGACGCCCGAACTGTTCGCGGGTCTTCACATAGTCGAGGGCCAGATCGAATGCTCCTTCCGCTATTCCGAGCGCAACGGTCCCAGCTCCGACACGCTGGCTGTTATAGGCATTCATAAGGCCGGCGAAGCCACGCTTCAGGCCATCGGGCGGCGTTACCAGCATGCTGGCACTCACTTCAAGATCGTTGAAATGGAGATAGGTTTCCGGTATTCCCCGGACGCCCATCGCCGGCTCGCGTTCCCCGACCACCAGACCGCTATCGTCTTCGTCACGTATGACAATGAATCCACCAATACCCTGAAACTCGCCGCTCTCAATTACCCGGGCGAATATCAAGTGAATCTTGGAAACACCACCGCCGGTAATCCAGTACTTGGTGCCATTAATAGTGTATCGGTCACCGTGCCTCTCGGCCGTCGTCGCCATTTCCGTTGCGGCACTTCCGGCATTCGGTTCAGTGATACAGATGGCGGGCTTGTCCCCGGCAAGAACCAGCGGTGCAACTCGTTGCTTTTGTTCTTCCGAGCCATAGGCCATGATCGCGCCGATCGCGCCCATATTCGCCTCGACGGTAATTCTTCCCATGGTCGCACAGCACTTCGCAATCTGTTCAATGACGAGGACCGCGTCAAAATACGTCAGCCCGCGACCGCCATATGCTTCCGGAATTGTCATTCCCATAAAACCAGCTTCGGCGAGGCGCGAAACATTGTCCCAGGGGTATTCCTCGGACGCATCAATCTCTTTTGCTCTGGGTCGAAATTCCGATTCCGCCAGCTCACGTGCGGCCAATTGCAATTCAAGTTGACTGTTCGAAAGCCCAACTGTCATGACATCATCTCCATAAACCGGTCCCCTGCTCGCATCCTGGTGAACTTTACTAAAAAGGCGGGAAGGTGTCAGACAGCTGAGCTCGCAACAAGAAAATAGTCAACCTGGACTATTCCGAGTCACAGTACTGGCAACCACTCGCTCGTGAGTCGAAACTCAACTCTCTTATCGGCAATCGGACAATGAAAAGCCAGCATCCAAGCCGTCAACTGCAGATCAATCTCATCCTGCTCTCCGTTGCCGTACAAGCGATCACCGATGACGGGGTAAGCCAGTTCCGCGAGGTGACGTCGAATCTGGTGTTTACGTCCTGTCTCAATGCGTACGTCCACTAACGAGCGATCACCATCTTTACTGATCTGCCGCAGCGAAAATTCGCTAATCGCTGCTTTGTCATCGATTGGCTGCGCAACGCCAAGCGGATCGGGCTGCTCAGAGAAGTCGCCCGATACAATGGCCAGATAGCGCTTCTCCACCGCACGGTTACTGAACAACTCCGACAGCTGGCCCGCAATGCGTTTCGAGTGGGCTACCAGGATCAGTCCATTGGCAGCCCGGTCCAGGCGGTGCACCGTAAAAGCCGGGCGTTCCGGTTGCAGGTGCCGCTCGGCCCAGCGCACGACTGTGCAGTGATCACCCCACTTCGATCCTTGCGATCTCAATCCATAGGGTTTGCGCCACACTGAGTAACCACCGACGTCTGCGATCAACGTTGGTTCAGCCGGTTCCTCTGCCAGAATTTTCGCGTCGTAGTAGAGATGCACCTCATCACCGACCCGGAGCGGCCGTTTTGCACGACGCAGTCGCTGAGTATTGCGTCCTCGAGTTATCCAGACGGCACCCTGGGTCATTGCCAGTTTTATTCGCTGCCTGGACAGCCCCGTCGCCCGCTGCAACCAATCAACCGCATGGTCTTGCGATGAATCGATCGGCACATGCACTTCGATGCGGTCTGTCGAAACAGTCATATTGCCTTCATGGGTTCAGAAGCGAGCGCTGTCCAAGGGATGAATTTTAATTCAATCTTCCGACAAAACAAACGACAAAAGGACGACAAGAATCTTGCCGCCCTTTTGGATCAGCAACTTATGTTGCTTGATTTGGTGGTGATGGGTGGAGTTGAACCACCGACCTACGGGTTATGAGTCCGTCGCTCTAACCGCCTGAGCTACATCACCATTTTTGATTGGCTTGCCACGCGGGATACGCGGGGCGGGAATTGTCCGTTGGTGCAGCCACCGTGTCAAGATAGCGTAAGCACCCCGCACAACACGGCTGCCGGTCCTGCCGCCTCAGACGTTGAAGCGAAAATGCATGATATCGCCCTCTTTGACAATGTATTCCTTGCCTTCAAGTCGCAGTTTGCCGGCCTCTTTCGCCCCCTGCTCACCGTTGCAGGTCAGGAAATCGGCTAAAGCCATGACCTCCGCCCGGATAAACCCTTTCTCGAAATCCGTGTGGATCTCGCCAGCCGCCTGCGGTGCTGTTGCCCCAACCCTGGTGGTCCAGGCACGAACCTCTTTTTCACCTGCCGTGAAGTAAGTCTGCAAGCCAAGCAACGAATAACCACACCGAATGACTCGATTCAATCCGGGTTCATCCAGACCGAGATCGGACAGAAAATCCATTTTGTCCTCGTCATCGAGAAGCGCAATTTCCGCTTCGATGGCGGCGCAGACAGGGACGACCTCTGAACCCTCTTCGGCTGCATACGATCGAACGGCATCGAGGTAGGGATTGTTCTCGAAACCACTTTCATCGACATTCGCGATATACATGACGGGCTTTGCCGTCAGCAACTGTAAATCTCGCAGCACCAGGCTTTCGTTCTCGTCCAGTGACAAAGTTCGAACGGGATCCCCTTCATCAAGATGCGTTTTCGTTTTCCGCAACACATCGCGGATGGCAATAGCGATTTTCTCATTCGCTTTCGCATTCCGCTCGGCTTTGTAGAGTTGCTTCTCCACCGATTCCAGATCGGCGAGTGCCAGTTCCGTATTGATCGTGTCGATATCGTCGAGCGGATCAATCTTGCCGGTAACGTGAACAACGTCATCGTCCTCGAAGCAGCGCACGACGTGTGCGATTGCATTGGTTTCCCGAATAGTGGCCAGGAACTGGTTACCAAGGCCCTCGCCCTTCGATGCACCGGCAACCAGTCCGGCGATGTCGACAAATTCCATCGTGGTGGGAAGAATTTTTTGCGGTGAAACGATATCCGCAATTTTCTGCAAACGCGGATCCGGTACCGGCACGATGCCTACATTCGGTTCGATCGTACAGAACGGGTAGTTCTCGGCCGCAATCTCCGCCGCCGTGAGCGCATTGAAAAGTGTCGATTTGCCCACGTTGGGCAGTCCGACGATGCCGCATTTAATTGCCATTATTTGTCCAGTGTCTCTCGCTGACTTCTTACTGCTGATCCGCTTTGGTGTGCAGGGCTTTCATCGCTTCATCGAGCCCACGATCAACAAGCACGGGAATAATATCGGCGGCTGCGTCAACGCTTTGTTGCAAGATCGCCTCAATATCACTCGGTGCGCGCTTCAGGACGTAGCCTGTTACCTTATCTTTCTCGCCCGGATGGCCCACACCGACCCGCATGCGCATGAAATTGTTGCCGCAATGCTGAATCAGGTCCCGCAAACCGTTGTGACCACCATGCCCGCCGCTGCGTTTCAATCGAACGGTACCCGGTGGCAGGTCTATTTCATCGTGAGCTACCAGCAGCTTCTCAACCGATAAGCGATAGTAGTCGAGCACCGCCCTTACCGGTCCGCCACTCAGGTTCATGTAGCTCTGTGGCTTTACCAGCCAGATATCGTTTCCGCCGATGCTGATCCTGCCGATGTCAGCATCGAATCGTTTCTCATACTTAAAACTGACATTCTCGCGACGCGCGATCTCGTCGACAATCCAGAAGCCGGCGTTGTGCAGTGTTTGTGCATACCGCTCTTCGGGATTGCCAAGGCCTGCAATAACTGAAACGTTGCTACTCATCTGAAAATAAAACCGGTGTCGAAAAACGATTGGTAAAGTGGCGATTGTCGCCCAAAACCATCCCAAACGGGGCCATGACCGGGCCAATATGAAAAGGCCGCCATACGGCGGCCTTTCCTGCCTGGCTGCTCGGGATTCTAGCTCTCGCTCGAATCGTCGCCGGCATCGCCTTCAGATTTGTCCTCAGCAGAGGCTTCCTCGGCACCTTCTGCCGCGGCTCCCTCTTCTTCGGTTTCTTCTTCAACTACTGCGACCTTGATGACATGAATCGAAACGATCGCCTGATCGTGCTCCGGCCCCAATGCCAGCTCGGGCAACTCGACGCCGTCTGGCACTTTGATATCGGAAATATGCAACATCTCGTCCAGGCCAAGTTCCGTAATATCCACCTCGAAGTACTCGGGCAAATCTTTCGGCAGGCAGCTGACTTCGATGTCGGTCTTAAGATGCGAGACGCTGCCGCCCCCTTCCCTGACACCAACAGCCTCCTCAGTGCCGACCAGATGGATGGGTACGTTCATCTTGATCTTCTCACCCTCAACGATGCGCTGAAAATCCATATGCATGATGATGCGCTTCGCCGGGTGGCGTTGAATATCCTTGACGATCGCCGCCTGGCTCTTGTCGCCCACTTTGATATTCAGGATGCTCGAATAGAACGACTCGTTCTCAAGCTGCTTGAGGACCTTGTTATGGTCAAAGGCCAGTTGTCGCGGCGGACGACCGGCACCATAGATGATTGCGGGAACTTTACCTTCTCGACGCAGGCGGCGGCTCGCACCCTTGCCCTGGCCTTCACGAGTTTCCGCAATCAGATTGAATTTATCACTCACGGGAGTTCTCCATATCTGATTGATTACTATTGATTTTTCACCCGCCCGTTTCGCGACCAATGCAGACAGGGGCGCGCATCATAGCGTAAAGAGTCGCTGGTGGAAACCCGATATACCGCGACCTGCAGCGCGCTGATTCCCAGTTGCGGATCTCCACGTCGCACCGCTCGTCGCGATGCTGCGATTTTA
>CAYUOY010000011.1:0-13562 GCA_964446495.1 uncultured Woeseiaceae bacterium
GGCATCGCCGTACCGGAGACCGGCTATCACTCTCGCGACATGCTGGACACTGAGACCGGTGAACTTTCCAATCCGTACAACCCTCCTCCCGCGGGAGCTTTGTTGAGCGTTGTGGAAAACTTTGTGAAGGAACCGCCGGCACCGGTTTACTTACATTAACGCTACTTTTCAGCTGGTAACGTCGCTCATGATTTTGCCGTCGGCTCTCATGGCAAGTTGACGACTGGAATTCAGCCCCAAAAGTGACTGGTTTCTCTTCGCTACTTGATAACGCCCCCGGATAACTGTTCGCAAACATAGCACCGACATGCATCTGATTCGCTGTCGCCAGCAAGCCATTTTCAATGCAAAGTCCACTTCTACATCGATTCAGAGGAATTTGTCGCAACAAGATATCAGTTCAGAATAGGCCAGAGGTTCCCTGGTAAGACACCGGCCCTGGAAGAGTAATTCATCCCCGGAATTGCCTTTCGATAAATCGGATTGCGATTGGCAAACTATCCCTGGAATTAGCTCGTCATCTGTTTGTGCTTCGTTTCCGAATCCAACTGCCAAACATCGCTCCCCCTGAAGATGACATGAACAATCCTATGTAGGCCCAATACGTGCCAATGAAAAACGCTGCGACACCCATACCGCCAATAACCAGGGCTATGCTCACAGCAACTATCAGGCGACTCTTCATGCTCACGACATTCCTTGCGGTGGCCGACTGACGTTGCATCCGGGAAATGGCTTCCTACTATCGTGCTGCGTCAGCCATTTGTTATCGTAACACCTGAGCGGCAATAATCTGACACTCGAATGAGTTGTTCGAACTCAATAACTGACTGCGAACAACCAATTCGCAGCGAGTTATCACCCATGACGCGTAATTCACGCCTGAAATTTCGACGCGCCCTGACTCTGCATATGCTCATAGGTCTGCCACCGTCGCTCGACCAGTTCCTGCGCACTCTGCATTAATTTTTCCGCTTCTTCCGGGTTGGTACGCTGCAGAATTTTGTAGCGCATTTCATTGTAAGCATACTCCTGCAACGGAATACTCGGTCGCGGGGAATCCAGTACAAACGGTTTTTTGCCGGCCGCACGCAGCGTCGGGTTATAGCGAATAAGCGGCCAGTAGCCACTGGCCGTCGCCAGTTTCTGCTGCTTCATACCATCGGCCATGTCATAGCCGTGTGCAATGCAGTGGCTGTAGGCAAGAATCAGAGACGGTCCCTGATATTCCTCGGCCTCGCGCATCGCCAGCAAAGTCTGCTGCGGATTGGCCCCCATCGCAACCTGTGCGACGTAAACGCTGCCATACGATACCGCCTGCAGAACCAGGTCCTTCTTGCCATTACGTTTACCGGCGGAAGCGAATCTCGCCGATGCACCGAGCGGCGTCGCTTTTGACATCTGCCCGCCCGTATTCGAATACACCTCTGTATCCAGTACGAGGACATTCACATTGCGTCCGCTGGCCAACACGTGATCAAGACCACCGGAACCAATATCGTAAGCCCAGCCATCGCCGCCAATCAGCCAGACGCTGCGGCGAACCAGGTGATCGACGATCGATAGCAACGCGGCTGCCTTCTTACCGCTATCGTCATCCTGCATCGCCGTCAGCATATTTTTCAAACTGGCCACTCTCTGCCGCTGCGCACGCACCTCACTGCCGACCCGCTGCCGCGCGTTAACCAAATCATCAGCTAACGCCTCGCCGATATTGGGTGCGAGATCCGTGACCAGCTGTTTTGCAATCCCCATATGATGATCGGCCGCAATACGCATCCCGAGGCCGAATTCCGCATTGTCCTCGAACAGCGAATTCGACCAGGCGGGACCGCTACCTTCTTCGTTCTTGCTCCACGGCGTGGTCGGAAGATTGCCACCATAGATCGACGAGCAACCCGTCGCATTCGCGACCAGCAGTCGCGGACCAAACAATTGCGACAACAGGCGGACATACGGTGTTTCACCACAACCGGAACACGCGCCGGAGAATTCGAACAGCGGTTCCAGAAACTGGGTACCGCGTACCGAGGAGAAATCCACTTTGGCGCGATCATTAAATGGCAGGCTGGCGAAAAACTCGATGTTCTGTCGTTCCTGTTCGAGCAGCGGCGCCTTGTCGGTCATGTTGATGGCACGGAACTCCGGATCATCCGGACTCTTGACCGGACAGGCATCGACACACAGATTGCAGCCAGTGCAATCTTCTACGTATATCTGCAACGTATAGCGAGTCTCTGGAAAACCACGGGCACTGACCGGCGTTGATGGAAAACCCTCCGGGGCTGCCGTGATAGCACTGTCGTGATAAAACTTTGCCCGGATAACGCTGTGCGGGCAGACGAAGCTGCAATTGCCGCACTGGATACACAGGTCCGGCTCCCAGGCCGGGACACGATCCGACACGTTGCTTTTCTCCCAACGAGTCGTGCCACTGGGATAAGTCCCATCGACCGGCAGCATGCTCACCGGCAGATCGTCACCATGACCGCGCATCATCTGCGCGGTGACTTCACGAACGAAGCGCGGCGCTTCGCGCGGGATCAATTCATCAAGTGGGCGAGTACTGTTTGCCGTATCGGGTATGTCTACCTCGTGCATATGATCCAGCGCTGCATCCACTGCGGCGAAGTTCTGCGCAACGACCGCCTGCCCTTTTGCCTGGTAGGTTTTTTCGATGGCCTGCTTGATCTGACGTATCGCGTCCTCCCTGGGCAAAACTCCGGACAACGCGAAAAAACAGACTTGCATTACAGTGTTGATACGCTTGCCCATGCCTGCTTCCCGGGCAACACGGGATGCATCGATGACATGCAGACGGAGGTCCAGCTCCAGGATCGAGTCCTGCACCGGCCGTGGCAACCTGTCCCAGACCTCGTCCGCGGCGTATGGACTGTTCAGCAGGAAAACCGCGCCCTTGGCGGCATGCTGCAACACTTCGATTTGCTCGACCAGATTGAATTTGTGACAGGCAATGAAGTTCGCTGACTGAATCAGGTAGGGTGCATGAATCTCTTCTGGTCCGAAACGCAAATGCGACACCGTTCGTGAGCCGGATTTCTTGGAGTCGTAGACAAAGTAACCCTGGCAGTAGAGATCAGTACTCTCACCGATGATCTTGATGCTGTTCTTGTTGGCACCCACCGTGCCATCGGAGCCCATGCCAAAAAACAGGGCGCGGGTAACCGCATCGCTCTCGATGTTAAAGGTTGTATCGTAGTCCAGGCTCGTATGGGTAACGTCATCGTGAATGCCGATCGTAAAATGGTTCTTCGGCCTCGGTCGGGTTAGTTCATCATAAATGGTCCTGACCATCGCCGGCGTGAACTCTTTGGACGACAGGCCGTAACGACCGCCGATGACCTTTGGCATGGTGGACAAGCGGCCCTCGCCCACTGCTTCGGCAAGCACGGTGACCACATCCTGGTAAAGTGGCTCGCCACTGGCCCCGATTTCTTTGGTTCGATCGAGAACCGCGATCGAATGAGCCGTTGCAGGAATCGCCTCAAGCAGGTGCTCTGCCGAGAAGGGTCGATACAAGCGAACGTTGATCAGGCCGAGGCCCTGGTCCGGTAGTGCGTCAATAGTTTGTCGAACCGTTGCGGCACCGGAACCCATCATGATAATGATGCGCGTTGCCTCTGCATCGCCGTGATAATCAAACAGTCGGTACTCACGACCTGTCAAGGTGGCGAAACGATCCATCGCCTGCTGCATGATTTCCGGCGTCTCTGCGTAAAAACGATTGACGGTTTCCCGTCCCTGGAAATAGACGTCGGGATTCTGCGCCGTGCCGCGAATAAACGGGTTGTCCGGATTCAACGCGCGTTTCCGGTGTTCGTACACCAGGTCATCGTCGATCATTTCGCTAATATGCTCAATCGATAGGATGTCGATTTTGTTGACCTCGTGCGAGGTGCGGAAGCCGTCGAAGAAATGAATAAACGGCACTCGGGCTTTCAGCGTCGCGGCATGGGTGATGAGGGCGAGATCCTGCGCCGCCTGTACGGATGAAGCGGCCAACAATCCAAAACCGGTGGTTCTCGCGGCCATGACATCCTGATGATCACCAAAGATGGATAAGGCCTGTGCCGCCAGCGAACGGGACGCGACGTGAAACACGACCGATGTCAGCTCGCCTGCAATCTTGTACATGTTCGGCAGCATTAACATCAACCCCTGGGAGGCGGTGAAGGTCGTGGTAAGTGCGCCCGTCTGTAAGGCACCGTGCGCGGTCCCGGCCGCCCCGCCCTCACTTTGCATCTCGATGATGTCGGGTACCTGGCCCCAGATATTTTTCTTGCCGCTCGCGGACCAGACATCGGCCCATTCGGCCATGGCTGACGACGGCGTAATTGGGTAGATCGAGCAAACCTCGCTGACCTTATAGGCAACGCGGGCGACCGCCTCGTTCGCATCGACGGCCTGCTGCCGGGACATCAGCGCTGCGACTCCGCCACGTCAGGCTCGTCGATCATATCGATGGCATAGCATGGACATTGTTCGTAGCAGACCGCACAGCCAGTACAAAGATCGAAATCAAAGCGATAGCGATTTCCCGGGCCGAGCTTGATAATGGCGCCTTCAGGGCACGCACCGTAACAACCGTCACACTCAAAACAATTACCGCAGGACAGGCAGCGCTTTGCCTCAAACAACGCGTCTGCCTCGGACAAATTTTTCATTATCTCGTCAAATCCACCCTCGCGGTCCACAACGGGCAAACGCTCCTGCTCGACCTGCGGCGCTGAAGTGCGATACCAGAGTTGCAATTTTTCGTGGCCGATCAATTCATGCCTGGGCCTGTGTTCGTAGATGCCATCATTCAGGTAGGCGTGTATATGACGTGCTGCCTGTTTTCCGTGCCCGACGGCGATCGTTACCGAGCGATCACTGGGCACCATGTCGCCACCAGCAAAGATACCTTCGTGGCCGGTCATCATATTCTCGCCCACCACAACAGTGTGATCGAGTTTAAATTCGATACCGGGTACATTTTCCAGAAATGCAGTGTCAGTATCCTGACCCACCGCCAGAATAAGAGAGTCGACCTGCAGCGATTCGAATTTCCCCGTAGGCTGCGGTCGGCCATCCTCATCAAGCTCCATTATTTCGACCTTGAACGTCGAGCGATCAATTTCTTTGATAGTGCGCAGCCAGTTAATCTTCACGCCCTCCTCGATGGCTTCATCCGCCTCGAAGTCATGCGCGGGCATGCTGCTGCGATCGCGTCGATAGATGATCATGGCCTCATCGGCACCCAGTCGTTTGGCGGTGCGTGCGGCATCCATCGCTGTATTGCCGCCACCGTAGATCGCGACCCGTCGGCCGATTTTTGGTGGGTCACCATCGTTCGCACTGCTTAAGAAACTGACGGCATCCAGAATTTTGCTGGCATCGCGGGTTGGAATATCGATCTTCTTGCTAATGTGCGCACCGACTGCAATGAACACGGCATCAAAATCGCCTGCCTTCTTTTCGGCAATGACGTCATCAACGCGATGATCAAGAGAAATCTTTACGCCGAGGTCCTCTATGCGTTGTACCTCAGCCGCCAGTTCGTCCCGCGGCATACGATATGCCGGGATACCAAACTGAATCATGCCACCGGCCACCGGGCCCGCCTCATGAATTTCAACGCTGTGTCCCTTGCGCGCCAGATGATAGGCGGCAGAAAGACCGCTCGGTCCCGCACCGATGATAAGGATTTTTTTGCCGCTGACTTGCTCCGGTTTCGGAAATCCCCAGTCATTTTCCAGTGCCAGGTCACCCAGGAATCGTTCCACCGCATGAATGCTGACGGCGCTGTCGGTAAAGGCCCGATTGCACACGTCTTCGCAAGGGTGGTAACAGACCCGACCGTGAATGGATGGCATGGGATTGTTTCGCACCAGTTCCTGCCAGGCGGCCTGATAGTCGCCGGCTTGCGCAAGCGCGAGCCAGGCCTGAATGTTCTCACCAGCGGGGCACGCATCGTTACACGGCGGAAGAAAATCAACATAGTCAGGCCGCCGGGTGCGCAATGCCCCCGTGCCTTGATCGTGATGCGTCAGATCGACACGTTTTGTCAGGTCTTTGGCTGCCATATGATCTCACATAGTATGCGGCATCAAATACGACAGCATCAGGACAATTACTGATGTCTGCGAACTACCGTCGTGCTTGGCCGATGGAGAGACTGTGTCAACCCACCCCATATTCGGACTTTCGCTGGCTTGCTATGATCAGATCGCAAACGCACCCACAAAATCAATTTGGAGCAGGCTATTGAGTGATAATACTCCGGATCAACACCGTGCCGAGGACATCAGTGAAAAAAGGCAGCAGGACTGGCGCTTTCGAACGGCGGCTACACTCGATTCCGCCCGGCCCGATGCCGTCGCCTCCAGGAAAGCGAAAGGATTTCGAACCGCGAGAGAAAACCTCGATGACCTGTGTGACCCGGATTCATTTGTCGAATATGGTCAACTTGCCATCGCCGCACAAAGACAGCGCCGAACGGTTGAGGACCTTCGGGAGAATACGGCGGCCGACGGCATTCTCACCGGCGTAGCGACGATCAATGCGGATCTGTTTTCTGCAGACAACAGTCGCTCGGCTGTCATCATTAATGATTTCACGGTGCTGGCTGGCACTCAGGGCTACTTTCATCACAAGAAGCTGGACCGCGTCCTCAAGCTTGCCGCCAAACAGAAGTTACCGGTCATCATGTATACAGAAGGCGGTGGAGGACGCCCTGGCGATGTCGATGTCACGACGGAAGTCAGTGGTCTGACCGTGCCGTCGTTTGCATTATGGGCAGGTTTGAGTGGTGTCGTGCCACGTATTGCCGTCAACAATGGTTATTGTTTCGCGGGCAATGCCGCATTATTTGGCTGCGCCGATATCACGATCGCCACGCGTTCCTCCTGGATTGGCATGGCCGGTCCGGCGATGATTGAAGGTGGTGGCCTCGGTACATTCAAGCCGCAAGACATTGGCCCAATGGATGTCCAGACATCGAACGGTGTTGTTGACATCGTAGTTGATGATGAATCGGCTGCAACATCCACAGCCCGCAAACTGCTGGGATATTTTCAGGGGCCCATAGACGACTGGAATGCCGCGGAGCAAGAACCACTGGCAAGTGCATTGCCAGCCAACAGGCGCTTCAGTTACAAAATGCGGGAAATCATCAATACCATAGCCGATATCGATTCCTTCACTGAATTACGTCCACATTATGGCAGCGGGATTATCAGTGGGTTCCTGCGGATCGAAGGCAGACCGATGGGCATCATCGCCAACGACTGCCGTGTCCAGGCCGGCGCTATCGATGCACCGGCCGCCGAGAAGGCAGCACGGTTTCTGCAATTGTGCGACGCCTTTGACATACCGTTATTGTCGTTATGCGATACACCCGGGTTCATGGTGGGCCCTGACAGTGAGCAGGACGCTGCCGTACGACGAATGTCACGCCTGTTTGTGGTCGGTGCCAACGTGCAGGTGCCGTGGGTCTGCATTGTGCTGCGCAAGGCCTATGGCCTTGGCGCGATGGCGATGTCAGGGGGCAGCCTGAGTCGACCGGACTACACCGTTGCCTGGCCGCAAGGAGAGTTTGGTGCCATGGGTCTTGAAGGGGCTGTACATCTTGGTTTCAGGAAGGAACTGGAGGCCGAGAAAGATGATGTAGGCCGGCAGAAATTATTCGATCACCTGTTGGAGAAGCTATACGCACAGGGAACGGCGACCGAGGCCGCCTCTTTTGTGGAAATTGACGCTGTTATCGATCCGCGAGAAACGCGACGAGTAATCGTTGCCGCACTACCGAAAAGCCCGGCAGGACATCGCCGGAAAAAACACCACTTCGTCGACGTCTGGTAGGCCGGAAACCATCAGGCGTCATTCAATATTGAATTGAATACCGCCCTGGCTATCTGAATATCCTGTACGGCGACACCGGTCAGGTCCGCAATGGTCACCTGGTCGTCAGACGCTCGCCCAGGAACGACACCATTGATCAAATCGCCAAGCTCAACGATCTCGCTCTGCTGGATGGCGTCATTCTTCAGTGCCTGATAAATTTCGCCACGGAGCAAACACTGTGAAATGCTGTCCGCAACAACGCGATCCGCGCGGCACATAATTGCAAAATCGAGTTCCTGTTTATGCGCCGTATCTGAGCCCACAGCCGTAATATGCACGCCGTGTTCGATATCGTCGAACCAGCTTAGGAGAGGCACCGTGGTTGGCGTCGTCGTGACGATGAGATTGCAGTTCCTGAGCACGTCCTTCTGGTTCATCGTCGTCTTCACGGTATAACCAGCCTCGGACATGTCGCGTGCATAAATATCCAGTTTTTCCTGATCTCGCCCCCAGACAACAACATCACGACAATCCGTCACCGGTTGCAGATACTGCAACTGCAGCCGAGCCTGACACCCGGTTCCGAAAATGCCGATAGAAGAAACGCTGGATGGCGCAAGATATTTCGCCGCGACGGCCCCGGCCACCGCGGTGCGAATATTCGTGAGAAGTCCCTCATCCAGCAATACGGCGCGAGGTACACCCGATTCCTGCTCGAACAACAACATCAGGCCGTTGCCCGCGGGCAGACCGAGTTTGCTGTTCTCGCAGAATCCCGACGCTATCTTGACGACGTAGTACTCATCACCTGTGATATAGCCGTACTTGATGTGAACCTCACCGGGTGGTTCCTGTAAAATCAGTTCGCCGACAGGGGGCACAACGGCACGCCCGTCGCTGTACGCGGCAAACCCCGATTCAATTTCCTGCATCAGGTCAATCCCGGACAACACCGCCATGATCTGATCGAGAGTTATGATTCTCATCGGTATTGCTGCAGTACTTTGTCGACGCGCGCAAAGGCATCCTCAAGCACCGCCTTCTCTTGTCCGAATGCAATCCGCAGATGGTGATCCATGCCAAAAGAATCGCCCGCTCCCAGGAAAACGCCCGCTTCACGGCACAACATTTCCATCAATTCTGTTGAGTTCACGTCCAGGTGATAGCGAATAAATGAAACGGCCGATGCTTCCGGTGGAGTGTAGCTAAAGAGACCCTCTTTGCTGTCCATCCAGGCCTTTAAAACTTCGAAACCCTGGCGAACGTAGTTACGGGAGCGCTGCATAAGCCGCGGCCGGACCGATGCAGAAAGCGCATAGGCTGCAAGCAGATTGCTTAGCATGCTGGCGGTAATCGTGCTGTATTCATGGCGCAACCAGATGTCGTCCACTGTTTTGGATGGGCCGACAATCCAGCCAACACGCAGGCCCGGTAAACCGTAGGCCTTGCTCATGCTACCCACGGCGAGCACTTTGTCGTAACGGCCATAGAATGACGTGGTTTCCTCTTCCCGCAATCGCTCCGCACCCCGATAGACTTCGTCGGCCAGAATCCATGCACCGACCCGGTCTGCCGCGGCGACCACGGCATCCATTTCATTTTCGGTCATGATATGACCAGTCGGGTTATTGGGGTTCACCAACGCGATGATCTTTGTCTTGTCGGTCACTTGCCGGTTTAGCTCATCGATGTCGAGTGCCCACGCCGCCTCCGAGAGCAAGCGAAACGGACGAACTACATGGCCACGGTTTTGGGCAATACCCCATACCTGCTTGTAAGTCGGTGACAGACTGGCCAGTTCGTCGCCGCTGTGCATGAGAGTTTCCATGATGATGGCATTCGCCTCCGCCGCCCCGACCGTGACCAGCACGTTGTCCAGGCTTGCACCGTCATACAGCGCGGCGATATTCTCCCGCAGCTCCGGGTTGCCATTGACGTGCGGGTAGTTAATTTCGCACGACATCAATTTTGCATGCATCGCCTCATCACCACCAAGCAAATCATCCAGTCGGATCGGATGCACGCCGCTTTCGGTCAGATTGATGTCCACCTTCTGTTCCCAGATGGATTGCGTGTGTTCAAGATCAAATACTGTGAATGGCATAGTGAAACTCCGCGGCGAAGGGTGTCTTAGGAATGTGTACTGGTCAGCGACAATGGCAGCGCGGTTGAGTACTTGACACGTCGCAATGCAAACGTGGAACTCGCCGATCGCACCGCGGGGTGATCAAGGATCTGGGTATTGATGAAGTGATTGTAGGCCTCCATATCGGCAACCATGACTTGCAGGATGTAGTCGCGCTCGCCAGAGACTGAATAGCATTCGGTCACTTCCGGCAACGACTGCACGTGTGCCTCAAAGTTCTTGCGGTTGGCATCGGTATGCTCGACCATCGCCACCGCCAGCAGTACATGAATCTGAAATCCAAGCTTGCGGGGGTTCAGCAGTGCGACCTGCTTTTCCAGCACCCCGCTCTTCTCGAATTCCCGTATCCGACGCCAGGCTGACGTGCGCGACATTCCCGCCATATCGGCCAGTTCATCCTGGCTCGGCGTCACATCCCGTTGCAGGGCGTCAAGTAAGCGTAAATCCGCTTTTGAATAATTCATGAGGCATTTATCGCATAACTCGACCTATTATGAAACATTATTTCCATTTTTCTACTATTTTACAGCGATTTCGCACATAATAACCAGCAGAGTTGCCCATAATGTAGAGACACTTTTGCGTAGCGGAGAATGGCACTGTGAGCGACATATTTGAAAACCCAATGGGCCTGGATGGCTTTGAATTTGTTGAGTTCGCCTCGCCGGAGCCTGGTGTTCTTGAACCCGTCTTCAAAGTGCTGGGCTTTACGGCCGTTGCAAAACATCGCTCCAAGAATGTCACGCTGTACCGCCAGGGCGACATCAATTTCATCCTGAATGAAGAACCAAAAAGTCACGCCTACTACTTCGCACAGGAGCACGGCCCCTCCGCCTGCGGGATGGCTTTTCGCGTTAAGGATGCCCACCATGCGTACGCTCGTGTACTCGAACTGGGCGCACAGCCGCTTGAGATTCCGACCGGGCCGATGGAATTGCGTTTGCCGGCGATCAAGGGAATTGGTGGCGCACCACTGTATCTGATCGATCGTTATACCGATGACAACAACATCTACGACATCGACTTCGAATTTTTCGAAGGGGTCGAACGGCATCCGGAAGGCTGCGGCTTCGACACGATCGATCACCTGACCCATAATGTTTATCGTGGTCGGATGGAGCACTGGGGCGAGTTCTACGAGAGGCTGTTTAACTTTCGGCAGATTCGATATTTCGACATCAAAGGTGAGTATACGGGCCTGGTGTCCAAGGCAATGACCGCACCCGATGGAAGAATTCGCATTCCATTGAATGAAGACGCCTCAAAGGGTGCCGGGCAGATAGAAGAATTCCTCATGGCCTACAGTGGTGAAGGCATTCAGCACATCGCACTAATTTGTGATGATCTGTATGCATGTTGGGATCGCCTGAAGAAAATCGGTCTGGAATTTATGACCGCCCCGGCCGATGCCTACTACGAGATGCTTGAGCAGCGACTGCCCGGGCATGGCGAGCCGGTGGCCGAACTGCGGTCACGGGGCATCCTCCTCGATGGTTCCACAGAGGGCGGCGATCCACGACTGCTATTGCAGATTTTCTCTGCTAATCTTGTCGGACCGGTCTTCTTCGAATTCATACAACGCAAGAAGGACGAAGGCTTTGGCGAAGGAAACTTCGCCGCATTGTTCGAGTCCATTGAACGGGATCAGATTTCGCGCGGCGTTGTTGGCGCAGACGAAGCGGCGTAACACCCGTTCACTGGCTTTATCGATCGGAGAGATTTAAATGAACCTCAAGCGTATTCACCATGTTGCTTATCGCTGCAACGACGCCAAAGAGACCGTCGAGTTTTACGAGCGTGTCCTGAACATGGAGTTTCAGATCGCGTTTGCGGAAGACCGGGTTCCATCCACCAAAGCTCCGGATCCCTATATGCACGTATTCCTTGATGCCGGCATGGGCAATGTTCTGGCATTCTTCGAGTTGCCAACACAAGAGCCGATGGGGCGGGATCAGAATACGCCCGAATGGGTGCAACACCTGGCCTTCGAGGTCGAGGACTACGACGCGTTGCTAGCTGCCAAGAAACACATTGAGGCAGAAGGCGTGGACGTACTTGGCCCAACCAATCACGGCATCTTTCAGTCGATATACTTCTTTGATCCGAATGGTCACCGGTTGGAGTTGGTGGCGAATACTCGTACCGATGAACAAATCGCAGAGCTACGTCGAGTCGCACCGGACATGCTGGAAGAATGGAGTCGAACCAAGAAAGCGCCGCGACATGCAGCATGGCTACACGAACTGGAATTCAGTGGCGGCGAAGCCTGACAGGACTTTCGATTCCAGGGAAGCGGCGTCAACAGCCCTTGCCAATCACATCGCTGGCAGCATCAGGATTGCGATCGAGGGAAGTGGCAACGCGTTGCTCGTGGTCAGTGGCGGCACCTCACCATTGGCAACATTTCAAGCATTGCGCCAGAAACCGCTGCCCTGGCGGAAAGTCACACTAATACCGAGCGATGAGCGTTTGGTCCCCGTAGACCACAAGGACAGCAACGAAGGGATGATTCGTCGTGAGCTGATGCAGGAAGGCGCAGTGGAGGCTACGTTTTTTTCGCTGGCCGGAGAAGGACTCCCAGACGACGAACGACTTAGCCAACTAAACTCACAGCTCGGCAGCCTCCGCAAACCTTTGGACATAGTCGTTCTGGGCCTGGGCGACGATGGCCATACCGCATCGCTGTTTCCGAATTCACCAGACATAGACATTGCATTGCGCAGTAGCGACAACTGCATTATCCAACACCCACCACACCTCGATAAAGCGCGACTCAGTCTCACGCCATCTTTCTTGCTCGATGCGAAGGAAATCATCCTGCTGTTTTTTGGCGACCAGAAACGCACGGTATATGATCGTGCCAAACTCGATGGCGCTGTCGGAGAGTTGCCGTTACGATTTGCACTCAATCAGCAGAGCGTGCCCGTCACAACATACTGGGCTCAATAAGCGGTCCTCGTCTCAATTACCGCTGGCGCGGCATTGCCAGTGCAGTCGTGAAAGCATAAATTAGTACTTCTCCGAATTGCTTCCGCCTGCGGGACACCCATGAAAAGCCAAGCGCCACCCAGACTCAATGAGCACTTTGACAATCTCCGCATTGGCGGCGTAAGCGCTCTACGACGACTAGCGAGCCTGTCGGCTATTGCTGTCATGGCGATCGCCTGCGGGAAAACGGATATACCTGATTCCACCATCGGCGCCGACCTGGTATTCATGAATGGCCGAATCTATACCGTTGACGATGAGAGGACCTGGGCACATTCCGTGGCGATTACCGACGGTCGAATAAGTTATGTCGGGTCCGACGAACTTGCGAGTAAATCTATAGGCGCGAATACGACAGTGATTGATTTGCGTGGCCGTATGATGCTTCCCGCTTTTCAAGACGCCCATATTCACCCTATTTCTTCCGGCATGGATGCTGCTGCCTGCAATCTGGGTGATTCGCCCGGACTGCCTGAATATCGATCAACGATTGCCGCCTACGCCGCCGCCAATCCGGATGAACCATGGATTCTTGGCGGTGGTTGGTCGATGGCCGTGTTCGGACCCGGCGCGATGCCGAGTC
>CAYUOY010000011.1:13572-48447 GCA_964446495.1 uncultured Woeseiaceae bacterium
GCAGCATCCTCGATGAGTTGGTATCCGATCGACCCGTATATCTGAGCTCCGCCGATGGTCATACCGGTTGGGCCAATAGCGTGGCATTGCGAATTGCCGGGATTGACCAGGACACGCCGGACCCGGTGGATGGGCGAATTGACCGTGATCCTGCAACCGGCGAGCCGATCGGCAGCCTGCAGGAAGGCGCCATGAACCTTGTCACAAGGCACATACCGGCGACGACGCCGGCCAAACGCGAGGCGGGGCTCCGGTATTCCATGAAGATGCTGAACGCCTACGGCATCACCTCCATTCAGGATGCAATCGTTAGGCGTGAAGAACTGGAAACCTACACCTCCCTCGACAGCCGTGGTGATTTGAATCTTCGAGTCGTGGCTGCATTGTGGTGGGATCGGGACCGCGATGAAGAACAGATTGCTTCTTTGCTGGCGTTGCGCGAATCGTTCACTAACGGGCGCGTCCGGCCAACGACCGTCAAGATCATGCTCGACGGTGTCATGGAAAATTACACGGCCGCGATGCTCGAACCTTACCTGGTACCGAGTGGCACGCGCGGCATCCCGATGATCGACCGGGAGTCACTGAAACGGATCGTTACTGCGCTCGACGCCGAAGACTTCCAGGTACATTTCCATGCCATTGGCGATGCGGCAATTCGCCAGTCACTTGACGCCGTAAAGGCCGCGCGGCTCGAGAATGGAGCGCGCGGTAATCGTCATCATGTCTCGCATCTGCAAATTATCGACCCCGCCGACATTCCCCGCTTCAAGGAACTTGACGTGGTAGCCAATTTCCAGCCCCTGTGGGCGTACGCCGACAAATACATTACGGAGCTCACCATTCCGTTCATCGGTGAGGAGCGTACGCGCTGGATGTATCCCATTCGATCTGTCGAAGATGCGGGTGGCATGATCGCATTTGGCAGCGACTGGTCTGTCTCTTCAGCCAATCCGTTTCAGCAAATCGAAACAGCGGTTACACGACAGGCTGCCACTGGCGACCCCGAGGAAGTTTTCATCCCCGGGGAGCGAATCAGTCTTGAAACCGCGATTGCGGCATTTACTATCAATGCGGCTTTTGTGAACAAGCATGAACAAGACACCGGCTCCGTCGAAGTCGGAAAATTCGGCGATTTGATTGTTCTGGATCAAAACCTTTTTGAGATCGCACCTGCGGATATATCCAATACCCGGGCAGTGTTGACCTTACTTGAAGGTGAGGTCGTGCATGGCAGTCTTGTGGAACTCTAGCCATCCAATGACCCTCTAACTTGAAATGTCATTCGATGAATCTTCAATCTGATCCTCGTCGGTATCCTGCGCAAGTTCCAGTAAATCGCCCGGCGCGCAATCCAGCGCTTCGCATATGGCCACAAGTGTCGAGAAACGGACCGCCCGTGCTTTTCCACGTTTCAGGATCGACAAATTCGCGAGAGTGATTCCGACTTCATCAGACAACTCTGTCAGCGACTTTTTTCGCTGCACGAGCAACAAATCCAGGTTAACTTTAATTGTCGCCGACATCAGATGGTCAACCGCTGTGCTTCGTGCACCCGGGCGCCTTCATTAAGCACGCCCGCAAGCACCAACATCGCCAGGCCAATGAATACCCCCGCGCCATTTAGCTGCACGGCCGGACTCAACTGAATTCCCGGGATGCTCAATGCGTATTCCGCCAGAATCGCCCTTCCGCCATAGTAAAGCAGGATCGGATTGAATGCCGTCCAGCCAATCATTACGAACCCGATCTTCCGGATGCGCCCGGAATTTTCGGGCGAGAAAGGCAATCCGCTTACCAGTGACGCAAAAAGGGCCCTCAGTTGGAGCAGAATATAGAGCCCGACTAATCCGCCTATTTCAGTGATTGCCGTAAACAGATACAGCGCGTTCAGGCTCGATGTATCAATATTTATCACGGTCTTCCCGCTGATCATGGGGTCGCGCACGCCGGTCGACCCCGTAATGTCTCCGCCGAACGCGTTAAGATCGATGGTGAAACGGGAAAAAACGCCTATATCGACACCCCACGTTTCCGGATGAGATTGCTGGCCAATGGTCATGACGATCACGAACACCGGCCACAAAATCAAACTGACAAATGCGACGATCCGAAAAACGTCGAGAATTCGCTTAACGAACCTGGTCAAAGGGATTTGAAATTCAGTGGACATGCGATGGAACCTTCAATTGCTTATCAGTAGATATCGATATTAGGCTATTTATTATCGTTTATCAATGTTTTATTATTGAAATTCGATCTTATCCACTAAAATTCAGCTAAGAGCCATATCGACTCTCGGTCAGGCAGGCAATGAATACGAATCAGAGTGTCAACCAGATTTGCAATGTTCAGGCATATTCATGAATCGTAGACGGCACATTCTACCGATCTGATTTTTCGGACCGAACCGCGTCATATCTCCAAAACGGGACATTCATCAAGATCGAGCAGGGATGGTGTGAGCCCAGGAAATTAAAGGCGTAAATGATGGGTGTCCTCAATTCGTCCCTGCCTCAATTCGTCCCTCAATTCGTCCTCCTCAATTCGCCCCTAAATGATGGGTGTCCTCAATTCGTCCCTCTCAATTCGTCCTCAACTGATGGGTGCCTTTAATTCGCTCCCGGCGTAACTCCAGTTGATGGATATTTAAAGCGCCCTTATCGGTAAGCCTCCGCCTTTCGGCAGTGCGCCAGGGCGTAGCGACTCAGAGTGCCCCGTTTACCAGGTCCCAGTTTGCCTTTATGCTCGGAAATATTCTTGGCAACCCGTTCGCCGACACACTGGCAATAGCTTTCCACCTCGTTGCCGTTTGTATTGAACCCAGGGCTACTGCTAGTGCTTATGCACTCCTTGTATCCATTCGCCCGTATCCCTTCCAGATTTGGACATTGGTTCACGGTTACAATCCGTGAAAGAAGCGCATCCTTACCCACAACCGGGTCGGCCTGACGCTCCACAATAAATCGATCAGCAACGCATTCACAGTCGTGGTTCGTTCTGACCTTGAGACTTTTATAACACCAGGCCCTAGCCTCCTCGGCTTCTTTTGCGACATCAGAATCGGCAACAACGGTGGATGACGTTGCGGACAGGAGCAAAAGACATGTCACTGTCATGAATCCGTGGAAAGACCCGGAAATGTGGTGGGTTCGGCGCATGTGTTTCTCCGTAGTTAAATGTCAGACTGAGCAAGCTACTGCCGGGTACTTTGAAAAGTGGCGCGCTGTACAAAAGGCAAACTAATCTCATAAGGGTGCAGTCGCCGCAACCGTATTTGCGTACCTCCCGAAATACTCCCCCCTGGCACCGTTTCGCGCGCCAGTTCCTTGCCGTCCAGCGAAACACTGACAAGTTCCTGCAAATTGCCTCGCATGCTACTGAACAGAATACGGTTCTTGTCCGGCAGCACCAGGTAACCGGCGTCGTGGTACAGGGGGCTCGACCAGGCCGCCTGAGCCGCAGAGGTAAAAGCGCGGTTCTGAGCATAAATTTTCTCATCGGCGTAAAAGCGGCTCAGACGCGTGTGCTTCTTGCTGTGAATATCATAGAGCCAGGTGCCCAGTTCATCCAGGCCACCCTTGCGACGAGGGTAGACATAGCGGTTTTTGTCGACCCAGACAATACCCGCATTGACGCTAGGCACGTTGGGTTTGCGATGCAGAGGCAGGGATACGACCGTGCCTTGCAAGCGGTCGAGCCGGTAGCGTTTCCTGATCGGCTTCGACTGCCCGACGGCTGATTTCAGGAAACCCTGGTAGCTGACCTCTACATAACGATCGCCGGGAATCGGTAACATGTCGAGTGGCTGTATGTTGTAGGGCAGTTCCTCAGCGATCTCGGCAAACTCATGTGGATTGATGCGCTTCCGATTGGCCAGATCAAACCAGCCTTGCTGCCGCGAACTCCAGAACAGGCCGCGCCCGACCCAGGACTGTGCCATGACAGCCTGTGCCCTGGACGGCTGTTTCTGCGTGCCAATATAGATACGGCTGTCAAAGCTGGCATCCAGAGTAAAGCCGTCGAGACTGCGAAGATCCACGACATACAGGTTGCTTTTTGCACCCTGCGCCGAATGCACCATGCGCCCGTCGCTGGTGAAAAGAAAACAACCATCAGGACTGCCCTGGGCCTTGTTGTTGAGGGCCTTCGTCTTCGCCATTTCCTTCAGTTCACCGGTTCGTGTGTTTATGCGCAGGATGGGTTTGTCCGACCCCAGCGAATTGAAAAAGAAGACATACTGTTCACACCAGGCGATGGGATCAAGACTGTTCAGCACGCCGATCCCGGTCAGATTTTTTGCTGCACTGGCAGTGCCTGCCTGCCAATCCAGCGTGCCGGCCCAGACATCACCCTGTTTCAGGCTGACATAGTGCGACAGATCTGACGACACCCAGGTCTTGGCCTCGGCACCTGACAGCGGTGTGAGCGAAACCTGCTTGGGATCATCAGTGTTAACCACGCTGGCGCGGTAAGCTCCGAAGGGCATGCCCCTGAGCTCGTAATTGCTGTCCATTGCCCAGAAGCGCCCCGGCAGATTTTTTACCGATGCGAGCGGGCGGTTGCCCCAGCGGTCGCTGACCAGTTCGAGACTGTTTACGTCGATCAGCTTGTTGCCAAGCTGCACGTAGTCGGAACGTTCGCCCTTGAACTGCCAGGGCGATTTCTCCTGCATAAAACGTTTCCGCAGGGTGTCGCTTTCCACCAGGCTCAGGGGAATCACCGGGCCACGTCTGACTACCAGCTGCTTGTCTTCCAGCGTAACACTGTACAGGGTGGAGGGCGTTCCCTTGCCGGCCGGGTTTGCGGGTTGAATTTGCAAGGTAAGGTTGCGGTCCGTGCCCATGAGAACGAAGGCGTTGCTCAGGCCTTGGCTGGGTCGGTCAAGGATGCCTTCCAGCGTCTGCGCATTGACCATCTTGAGATTGCGCAGCACGACCGGCGTGCCTTGGTAAGCGCCGTAGGCTTCCCGGCCCCAGATCTCACCATCGGCTCCAAATTCGTTCCAGAATCTTTGTATCACAGCGGGTACGGAGGACGAACCTACTGCAGGTTGCTGTAGTGCCGGTCTGGCTTCGGCTAGAATCTGCGAACCCTCTTCGTGACGGTCCACGGCGGTACTCGGAGCCTCGTCACTGATGATGAAGGTGCCAACAGTGAAGCGACTTAACGATATCCCTGCCTCACCTTGGGGCATAGGCCCCAATACGACCTGAACCTGGTTGATGCCCATACCGGGTGCTCGCGCAACCACGCCGACGCCCTGCAACTCGATAACCTCATCTTTCTTTTTGTTGACGCGGATAACAGCCTTTCCACCCTCCCTGCGACCGGTATCAACGTACAGGGGCTCCTTGAGGCTGGCCTGTATTTTGAGTGACAGCTGGTCAACGGTAATCGGACCGTTTTGCGTCTGTTTGTCGAGGCTGTGGGTCCAGCTTTCAAGTACAAAGATTGGCGGGAGCTGTTGACGCAAGGCCTGTTCGATTTCCGTTTCCGGGGCCGGCGCCGCATGAAGGTCTGGCGATGCACCGGGAACAAGCACGAACAGCCCGATGATAGCTGGAAGAACAGGCAGGAAGAACGTCTTCACTGGCGTCAGCAGTGTTTGCATATGGAATCCCCAAGTTATCGTACGCACCTGTCGGCCGAGCATGCGCTGAATGTTGTTTTGATTTTTCTTGCCGGCCGGGAGAATAAACTTCATGTGCCAAAAAAACCAGGCCGATTACACCGCCGTTAAGAAGGCGCAACTGCATTCTATGGTTCCTCGCTCGGTTCCCGGTAATATCAGCGATCGCTCCAATGAACCTGCGCCAATCATGGTTACCAGCCATTGTGCCAGCACCCGCAGTCCGTGCAAGTGTCGCACCAGCAAGCCTAACACCCCGACAAAGATGTAACCCGGCAACCAGACCCGCACATAGATACACGGCCGCTTGCTGGACTACTTAAGATCGCATCGGATTCGGATGCCGTCCTGGCTGCTCGCCTATCACCTTGGCTATGCATTCCCCAATTCGCTATCCTCAATTCGCTTCGCGGGCTCAGCGCTGGTCGATGCTTCTACCCAGCGGAACCGGGCAGATGAAGCGGCTTCGCCCGCATATACAGCAACCCTATATTGCGCGGATAATTGGCGCAGCGTACTATTTGTGGCTTCCGCGTAGGTGTGGCAGAGAGTCAGCGAATGAATCGACCTATTGAAGTTTCGCAGTATCGGCTTTTCCGGAAAATCGCGTTATTCACAGCATCCGCCGTTTTTATTACCGGTTGTGTTTCGGTTAACCAAAATATTAGTCAAATTGACGAACTGGAGTCGGTCAAGGAAAAACCAACGATTCTCCTGATGCCACCCGATATTCGTTACTACCTGGTGACGGCGGGTGGGGTGACCGAGCCGCACGCGGAGTGGACGGATGCCGCACAGCAAAATTTCTCCAAGGCGGTTCAAGACTACGCCAAAAGCATCGGTACGGATCTGGTTGTCATGGATGATGCCGATATGAGTCCCGCCGAAATCGAATACAGTAAGCTGCATGGAGCCGTCGGTTTTACGGTTATGGCAAACCATTTCGGCACATTGAAACTGCCAACGAAAAACGGGGAATTCGATTGGTCGCTCGGACCCGGAATCCACGAAGTCGCTGAGGACTACGATGCTGACTACGGTTTGTTCGTTTTCTATCGGGATGAACAGGCCAGTGGGGGGCGGGTCGCCGTCGCTGTCCTGGCTGCTATCGCAGGGGGTGGCGTTTCCACGGGCGCCGAATACGGATTCGCCTCTCTTGTCGACCTCAAAACCGGCGATATTGTCTGGTTTAATCGGGTTACGGTTGGTAGCGGTGAATTGCGGGATCCAAAAGGTGCTGTGACCGCCGTGAATGCCTTGTTTAAAGATTTGCCGACGAATCAGTAGGCGCTGGCCGCGATGCGACTGTTTGCTCTTGCCTGCTACGTAATTGTGCTGGCGTGCACGGCTGAGGCCGGTGCGCGGGAAGAGATTGACCACAAAATTGCGCCGGGTTATGTGCCAGAACAGGGGGCGGATGAGAAAGGCCTTTGGAGGGAGCTCGAAGAGTATGAGAAGGCGCTGAAACAGTCAGCGCTTCTCGTCAAGAATCCGCAAATAAACAACTATGTCGCAAACATCGTTTGCCGGGTCGCTGCGGAATACTGTCCGGATTTCCGTGTTTACGTCGTGCGCAACCCCGGTTTCAATGCTTCGATGACTGCGTCGGGTGTGATGCAGATATGGACTGGCTTGCTTCTTCGTAGCAGGTCGAGTGATGAAGTTGCTTCAGTCATTGGGCATGAAATCGCCCATTACACGCGGCTGCATACTCTCGAGCGACTACGCCGCTTAAAGAAGAATATGGCGGCAGGATCATTTTTCGATATTGGCGTTGCGATTCTGACTGGAGTCTCTGCGCCGGCTGGACAGGTATCGGCTGCATTGAGCGCGCTATCGTTTAGTCGAAGCCAGGAGAGCGAAGCTGATTTTCTAGGTGCGAGACTTACCGCCGAAGCGGCATACGATCCACATGCGTCGTATCGCGTCTGGGAAGGCATCATTGCCGAGGAAGAGTCGGCCGCAGTCAAGAGGCGTAACCCAGGCCTTTTCGGGCAAACGCATCCGGCCTCCGAAGACCGCGCTGCAGAGCTTAAAGACTGGATTGACATTCGTTATGGCCCACCGGATGCCGAGTTCGTGAGTGACAACGAACATGTAAGAATGCTTGAGAACAACTATTTATTTCTGATGGAGGATCAACTCGATACCAATCGTTTCGGCCGAACGGAAGAAATGCTGCAGCGGCACGCAGAAATTGGTATCGAGCCGAGTCTCGTGCGGTATTTTTACGGCGAGATGTATCGCCAGCGAGGCGGGGAAGGTGACGAGAGACGCGCAATGGATGCCTACCGCCATTCGGTTGAAGGTGGCGCGGCACCTCCCGAAACTTACAAGAATCTTGGCTATTTGTATTTGAAGGCGAACCGCCTGCCTGAAGCCAGGGACAATTTTCGCCAGTATTTAACGTTGAAACCGGATGCGTCGGACCAGGCGATGATCAGGTTCTATTTGGAGGAAGACCAATGAAAGTTTTCGTTCGCTGTTTCCTGTTAGTCGCTGTGTTCCCAATAAGTGGCTGCGTAACGATGTATACAATGGTCACTCCGGGCGTCTCAATGGTGGACGCTTTGCAAGTTACCGCTGACACCTCGTGGAATGTTGCACCAACGCGCCTGAGCCCGAACCTCAGAAAGGGAACGCAGGTCTGGACGAAGGATGGCACTTTGCTTGATCGACTGATGATAATTCCGGGGATTGCGGATGGACACCCATTGCTGAAAGACAAAACCGGCACCGCCGCATTGCCATTATTCCGCTCCAATATGCTGCCCAACGAAATTGAGGAACTCACAGAAACCTCGATGGTGAAAATTTTCGGTGAGGGCGAGGCCGCCGTTACGACGATGAATCTTCGTCCACATCGTTTCGGCGATGATCGTGGCGTGCTTTTCGATCTTGATATCAAACTCAGTGACTCGCCGGCGTACAAAGGACTGGCCGGCGCATTCGTTTCTGACGGCCTGTTGTATTTGATGGTCTATATCGGTGCGGAGCCGTACTACTACGACAAACACCTGACGGCGGCAACCGCGGTGATTACCAGTGCAAGATTGATGAGCCTTTAAACGATGTAAGCTCGGCGGCGTACACGTCAAGTAAATGCCCTTTGGCATCAAGTCCAGCAGCATTGGAACGCAATTGAGTTCCTCTTTTGACCCAGACGACAAAGTTGCTGTTCGCGCTCTGAGAAAGGCTAGTGACCTGAAAAGGCGATTGCGGACCGCGAGCTCTGCGGCAGCTAAACCAGCCGCTGCCACCAGACCGGACTCAAGTGCTGCCGTAAATCCCGCGACCTGGCCCGGGCTGGATATATTAATGTCATGACACAAGCTCGCGATTCTGATCAGTTCCGGACCCGATTTATGGACAACTTTTCTATGTGGATCGATGAGAAATTGCTCATCAATGACGGTAGACTACATCGGCTGTAGTCGCAGCCCGGCACATTCGTCAAGCGGGTCCGCAATTCCGAACAACCGTCAAGACCCATCAAGGTGAAGCTATGCTCAAATCTATTCCGGACCTCATTGCAGAAGTGGTCAGCGGCGTTGAGAGAATTACCATGGAAAACGCCATTAAGATCGAGAATGTCCTCGTTGTGGACGTCAGGGAAATACCGGAAGTGGCACAACGGCCCGTAGCCAGCTCCATTCATATCCCTCGCGGCGTGCTGGAGATGAAAATCACTGAGCATACGCAGGACCCCGCAACACCCATATGTGTGCACTGTGCGACAGGGGGGCGCGCCGCGCTCGCGGCGGAACAATTGATGCGGCTTGGCTTCACCAACGTGAAAGCGGTTAGATGTGGAATCGATGATATTGCATTGGTTGCAGGTCGCTAGCATGACGGTCACGATCGAGTACTACTCTGACGTCCTCTGTATTTGGGCCTGGATTGCGCAACGCCGGCAAGATGAACTGAGAGAGCATTTTGGCACCGGGATCGAACTCAAGAATCACTACGTGAACATCTTCGGAAACACGCAATCGCAGATCGGCGAAAAGTGGGCCTCAAGAGGCGGATTCGAAGCGTTCGGGGAACATGTGGTGGCAGCAGCGACGCCCTATTCGGATGCGCCGGTCGCCAGGGACATATGGCAGAAGGTACGCCCGCACAGTTCAACGCCGGCGCATACGGTATTGAAAGCAGTGGAGATATCTCACTCAGCAGAAGCGGCGGAAGGTTTCGCCTATGTGTTACGTGAAAAGTTTTTTACCGCTCCGGTGGACATCGGCCGACTGGAGACCTTACTTGGGTTGGCGGATGAATCCACCCTGGACACCGACCTGATCGAAAAGGCATTGAATTCCGGCACGGCTATCGCGGCGGTGATGAGAGATTACCAAATGGCCCAGACTCAGGGGATCAAGGGAAGTCCATCCTGGGTTTTGGATGGTGGCCGCCAAATCCTGTATGGCAACGTCGGATACAGGGTACTCCAGGCCAACACGGCTGAGTTAATGAACCATCCACGGGAAGAAGCAAGTTGGTGCTAGGGAACCTCTGATTTATTCTGCGAGCATCGTTACAACACCGGCCACGGTTGATGAACGGCTATACCCGTTCGATCGACAACCGCTTTTCCGGATATCTGGGCCTGCACACGAAGTTCCTCTTCGTCGATTTTAGTGGAGCAGTAGTCTTCAATGACACGCTCGCCATCAACCCAGACACTGTGAACGCCGCGGCCGTTTGCCATTTCGAACAGTTGCTCGACGACATCATAGTCCGGATACCACAATCCGCAGCTTACATCGTGACACACAAGATCCGCTTTTCGTCCGGGTTCGATTGCGCCAAGTTGTTGTGGCAGGCCCAGCCCCTTCGCACCGTTTAGTGTGATCATTTCCAGTGTTTCTGTCGCCGGAAATAACGCCTCATCAATGCGTGAATCCTTGAACATGGCCGACATCAACCGCGCCGAACTCATGATATCGACGGGGACTCCGTCTGTGCCGAGCATCACATTGACTCCGGCCGACACCATCTCCGGAAACAATCCGTTGGATGCCACACCGAATGCCCCCATTAGAGCCGCGTAAGGGCAGAAAATTACGTTCGTTCCGGTCTCAGCCAGAATGTCGACTTCGTTCCGATTGACGTAGACAACATGGGTCAGTGAAACGTTCTCTCCCAGCACACCCAGATCGGCAAGATGCTCGATCGGTCGCTTGCCGGTATGTTTGAGAAACCATTCCGGGTCCGACGCATACGGACTCATGTGGGCCGAAATACAAACATCGTTATCGTCTGCGAGACGTTTTGCCGCCAGCCAAACTTCATCCGGATTGACCGCATGGCCGATCAGTAATGGCCAGGCGACGACGCGCGAATCCACAGTTTGTCCGTAGCGATTGATTTCGTTTTCCAGCGTCTCAATCGCGTCATCAATGGCCGCAGCCTCCGAGCGGGACGGATCGAATGACCGGCCTTCTACCCACGCGCCAACCCGACTGCGGATTCCGGTTTTCTTCAGCCCTTCGACAACATCGTCGAGGTGTTGCACCGTGCCCGCCTCGATGAACGAGGTAACGCCGCCATGCAACATTCGCAATCCGGCAACTTGCGCCGACACTTGCTCATCGTGTGGATCATGCGCCTGAAAAAGGGGTATGACCCACTTCATCAGTACGTCGGAAAAATCCATGCCCGGTGCGCCGCGCCGCACACCGCGAGTCAGTGGATCCCCGGTAATGTGTATGTGGGCGTCGACGAATCCAGGTGTTACAACGAAGTCTCGCCCATCAATATTCGTTTTCGCTCGGTAAATGTTTTCGAGATCCAGCCTTTTCCCGACGGCGATAATGCTGTCGCCGTCGATGGCGACGGTGCCGTCCCTGATGACGTGGCGTTCGTCATTCATGGTAATGACCGTCGCGCCGACAATCAGTGTGTCAACCGATCTGATGTCCGATTTTGATTCGGTCATTGCGAACGAACCCGAAAGTCTTGCCGCTTCAAGTGCTGTGTCCTACTTGCCCCACTCTTCTCGCGCTTTTTCATACACACCCTGGTCGAACGAGAACTCGATCGTATTGCCATCCGGATCCTTCAGGAAACAGATATAGCCAATTTGCTTCGGCATTTGCGTCGGCCCGAATGCGAGACACCCGGCCTCCTCGCCCTTCCTGGCCATCTCATCAACCATCTCCCTGGTAGGCAGTTCGATACCAATATGTGCGAACGGACCCAGCTCCGCATGCCTGGCCGGCGCGAAGGGGTCTTTACCCTCAAAAAACTGCGCCAACACCAGCAGAAACGGCGCGTCGGCTTGCGAATCATCGCCAACCCAGGCGTTATAGCCGTTCTCATCCTCACCACGCACCAGCAACTTGAGGTGTGTAAATTCTTCATACCAGGCGATGGTCTTGCTGATATCAGTGACACACAAGGCCAGATGAGTCCAGGTCGGTTTCCTGGGCCGAAGATCGTGTTGCGCCTTTTCTTCCTGCATTCGAATTACTCCTGTATCGCTTTCAACCCAGGTCGATCCCGGTTCCCGGTCTCTGCCTAGAAATTGACCGTCGCCTTGACGCGAAATGTTCGACCAATACCGGGCAACACACTCACTTCCTGGTAAACACCCTGCAATGGCTGAAAATAAGTCTCGTCAAAAAGATTATCCACAGTTGCCGTTAACTCATAGCGCTCAAACTCCATGAAGGCCGCCGCACGGAAAACGTTGTACGAGGGAATCACGACGGCACCGGCTGTAACACCGCTGGTCTTTGAAACATGAGTCCCGCCGAATGTCGCACCGAATACACCGTAACGGGTCTCATCGGAGGTATAGGTCAGAAATGCCGTGGCTACCGTGTCAGGAATGGTTTTGCGTTTATAACCATCCTCAAGCTCCGGCAAACAACTGGCATTCAGTGCCGCAAAAATACCGCCGTAACCCTGTTCCGCCGTTATGGGGGTACCGAACAGATTCACCACTGGATGAGTCGGTGGAATCACAAGGAATTCGCCATTGCCGGAAAAACAGGCTCCCGGTGGCGGGATGTTGAATTCCTGCTTCGTAAAGGCGCCCGTCATCGACCAGTTATCGCTAATGAGGTAACTCATCTCGAACTCGAAGCCTTCTGACGTCTCAGTGCTGACGTTGCCGAACGGATCGGCAATTTGACGCTCCTGATCATAAAAAGCCGCTGATCCAAACAAAGTATCGTCGATCAGACTGAAATTCACGCCGATCTCTGCCAGTTGAGAACCGAATAGAAAGCCGTCACGCACCGGACCAGGAGACACGCCGCCATTGGAGTTGTCATTCAGCTCGGAGCCTTCCGAGTAGGTGACATAGGGCACCAGACCAATCGGCGTCGTATAGCTCAAGCTCGCTGACCAGGAAAAATCGTCATCGTCACCTTTGAGCTTCACGTTCGCCAGACTCGGGTCAAATATAGTCGCGCCGGTATCAATCGAGTCTACATCGTACTTGTCATAGCGCCCGCCCAGAAGAATCCCCAGTCCACCGATCCTGATGTCGGTAACCAGGGCAATGCCGTCATCAGTCCATTTGGAGTCGTAATTTGAGTCCCATGGGATACTGTCGCTACCCGGGTTAGTTACGAGCGGGCTGTCGAAAACATCATTGCCGCGTGCGCCAACGGACAGGTCTCGACGATCTACTACCAGATAGCCCGAGAGGAAGTTTTCACGCAACTCTGATTCATAGCTGCGATGAGAGGCGGTAATGAAAAAATCTGCACTGACATCATTGCCGAATTCGAAGCCAAAATCGTAAGACGCCCGAGCTTCAAATACATCCATTTTATGCTGTGCCGAAAAACCGGTGGTGACCCAGATATCGCCTTCCATATTGTCAACAAACAACTGCAATGACAGGTTGGAGTTATCGAATTTCTTGTTCAGATCCAGATACCCGGTGATGGATTCCGAATCTGCAATCTCCTGATCAGACAAAAACACGTCGCGAGTACTCAGCTTCGTTGTGCCAACATCCGTATCCAGACCATAAGCATCCGGAATCGCGAAAATGCCGAAATCGATAAGCGTCCGAATATTTGAGGTGCCGAAAAATGTGCCAACAACCGAATCGACTTCGCTCGGTGTCAGTCGTCCGTTGCCATCGAGATCCTGCAGGTCCGTGTCATAACCCGTAACATAGGTACCGTCATCGAGCAATTCCTGCGTCAGGCGATTCCAGCCGGCCGTCTGAAAATAGCCCTCGGAGTTGTAATACATACCACCTGCTTCGATGCTGAAACCGTTTGGCAGTTCGTGGCTAAAAGCCAGTTGCAACAACTGGTGTTCCGGCTTGCGTCCCCGGAAATAGCTTTCGGAGTCTTCAAGCTCTCCATAGACAGACAACCCTGTTTCCCGTCCACCCATCAGAAAGGGCAAATTGATCTCACCGGTAAAGTTATTCTTACTGTAGCTGCCGGCCGTATAGCTCAGGCCACCGCTCACTCCGTCAGACGCACTCATGCCAGCCGCAGCAACCGTCTTCGGATAGAAATTCATCAATCCACCGACTCGCCCTGCGCCATAAATAACCGGAACCGGTCCGCGAACAATTTCGACCCGCTCGCTGGCCCCTAGCGGTGTCGGAAAAAGGCCCTGGTTCAAGGCGCGCTTGAAGCCACGAAAATATGTTTCGGACACTGAGCCACGAATGGTAATAGCACCGGGCACGCCAAAAAAGCTGCCCCCGAAGGTGCCAGGCGTCGTTGTGATGAAGTCATCGATATCTTCAATTCCGTAACGCACCATCGTCTCGGCACTGATGATGCTCACTGAACGCGGCGTCTCCAGCAGGGAGCGATTCGTGCCAAATACGGAATCCGTTGAGTTGTCCTCAGAGAGGCCTATTGGGTCCGCCGTGACCACGATCTCCTCGATTCCGTCGTCCTGTGCCAGCGCACTGTGTGACAACAATGCCGCAGCCACCAGTCCACCTAACGGAATAAGTGCAAGTCTTTTCACTACACGAAATATCAAAAAGGATTGAACAAACTGGCTGGAAATTTTGATTGCATTTAACGACATACTGTCCTCCGTTGCAGACACCTGAATCGACGTCGACTTCTGCTGAATGGTTTTGAAATCTCCGGTTTCAATTTTTGGCTGCGAGCCCGCTCGAATGAACCGTTATGAATGAAACCATATGGCTTCCTGGTTCTTGCTCGTGAAACTCGTCGCGCGGCACAAACGTCCCCCGCTACATGCCAGCTCCGAGCTTTGAAAAGAACGTGACAAAAGTCAAGAGAGTCACAGCATGTGTGGATGCTCCAAAGAAGACGGCCCCATTTGTTTGCGAAGCGATTGAGCCGTAGCGGTACTCTGTCGTACACAGCCAAGCCAAGAAACATGCGCCCTGACGGAACGGCGTTATGTCAGTCGAAACAACCCTGCAGGGCAAGTGCTATTGGGAAGTCTTGAAAAAATGATGAAGATTGATTCTATCGACCGTGAAATTTCGGGCAAAATTTTCTCAAGTTGCGCAAGCGAATTCACAGCATGCAGTTTGTAAACCGGCTCAGCGGGGTCGCGCATCCCATTGCATTCCTGTACACCTGCCAATGGAAAGACTGCAGGTGCTCGTCCACATCAAGTCCGGAATTCCGGCACTGCCTTACTAACGTTGCCCTGTTTGCTCGAGGAACGTCAGCCCATCCCAGTAATCGTGGCGGGTAGCAACCAGTCCGTCACGCACAGTAATCACCATGACACCAGGAATCTCGATTGGACAACCGTCGCTCGTTGCCGTCATCTCATAGGAGATAGCCACCGAATCTTCTTCCGCTATGACCTTGACCGGTAAGTATTTCAAACCCTCAAAACCTGACAAGAAACCCGCCAGACGTTCACGATACGTCTCTCGAGTCACACACCCTTTTCCGAGGGCGCCTGTTTGGGTATTGATGAAGTCGTCTGCTACCTTTGCCGCAATTGCGTCCGGACTGCCGGATTCAAAGGCTGCCAGATAGCCAAGCGCAACATCGGCTGAAGACAATTCATGCGTATTCACGCTGCCACGCTCATTCATTTGCAGATGCTCTTGGTAAGCTTCATCCATCTATTCATATTCGCTTCAAATGTCGCCCGCTGCTGCTCCGCATAATGAACCGCATCCTCGCCCAGCAGCAGGTGTACGGGTGGCTCATCAGACTCAACAATCTCAATGATCGCTTTCGCGGCCAGGCGTGCATCACCGGGCAAGTCCTGCTCTTCCGAAAATATGGTACGCGGCACATGGGCCGCCGTATTCCTATACGCCGCTATTTCCGTCTTCGCGGTGGCCAGTGACCGTTTGCCAAATTCTGTCGAAATTGCGCCCGGTTCGACATTAGTCACCCATATCCCGAATTCCTTCATCTCCAATGCCAGATTCTGGCCCAGGCCCTCGAGTGCGTATTTGCTCGAGCCATAGGCCGCCGCTCCCGCCCAAGGCGCCAGACCGCTCACCGACGTTATATTAATGATGTGCCCCGAGCGCCGCTCCCGAAACAGCGGCAGTACGGCCTGTATGCACGCGAACGCACCAAAGAAATTCACGTCAAACTGTGCCCGCAACTCTTCCAGCGAAAATTCCTCGACAGCACCGATGAGGCCATAACCGGCATTGTTAACCAGCACATCCAGGCCGCCTGTTCGCTTTTCTGCGGCATTAACTACCTTCGCTATGCGCTCGCTATCCGTCACGTCCAGCAAGTAGCCCAACGCACGTTCGGCGTTCAGCGCTTCGAAGGCACGCAAGTCCGCATCCTTACGCACTGTACCGACAACGGTATCCCCCGCAGCCAGTACCTCTTCAGCCAGCGCTCGCCCGATGCCGCTGCTAACGCCTGTAATCAGCCACTTTTTCATACAACCTCCTATGGTCCCGTTGTGATCTTATTGAAAAACATTTGTGCTTGCACGATTTTCACGAAACCTGACAACGCATGAATGGTCACGCAGCAATGCGATCGATATTCGATTGTGTGATAACAGGAGCCCGAACAGACGGCGAGAACGATAGTCGAACAACCCATGTTCGAGAAACTGACACGACGCCTGCCCGCCGTCGCCCTTTTTACGCTCTTGCAGATTCTGACCATAGCGAACGCGGATGCCGCACAACCTCGAAACGGTTTCAATGTAGAGGGTGCACTTATCCCGACCGGCGAAATCCTGCATGGCGGTCCGGCTCGGGACGGGATTCCATCATTGGACAGGCCGGTATTTGTGCCCGCCGCCGCCGCGTCGTTCCTGCATGAAGACGATCGTGTGCTCGGTGTTGATCTTGAGGGTGTCCAGCGCGCCTATCCAATTCGCATCCTGAATTATCACGAGATCGTCAACGACTCCGTCGCCGACACACCGCTAGTCATCACCTATTGCCCACTGTGTGGCAGCGGCATGGCGTTTCTTTCCACTTTCGCTAACAAGACGCTTGAATTCGGTGTATCCGGCCTTCTCTACAACAGCGACGTATTGCTGTACGACCGCGACAGCCAGTCCTTGTGGTCGCAATTGCTTGGGAAAGCCGTTACGGGAAAAATGAAGGGCACGCGCTTGACTCAGGTTCCTCTTTCAAACACGAGTTGGCGGGAATGGCGTTCGCGACATCCCGGCACCGAGGTGCTCTCAACCGATACCGGCTTCAGGGCGAATTACCAGGCCAACCCATACCCCAACTACAGCAAGAGCGGAAGATTATACTTTCCCGTTGCCAATGAAGATCGACGTTATGCTCGAAAGGCCATGGTCATGGGTGTGGAAATCGATGGTCAGTTCAAAGCCTATCCGTTTGAGGAGTTGAAAAATGGCCCAGAGAAACTGACCGATCGCTTTCATAACCGGATTCTTGAAATACAGTTTGATGGTCGAAATCAGACCGCTAAAATTCTCGATCGCGAGGGTAACGAAATTCCGACCGTTACTGCCTTTTGGTTCGCCTGGTACGCGTTCCACCCGGACACAGAGGTCTACACTGGAACGCCGTGACCGGTGAGACCGACCTCACGACGAAACGTCGCAGCAGTCGAAATAAACGGGCTAAAGATCATGTGGGTCACGCGGCACGTGACTCCCTGTTCCACCGAGACAGGAATGACCAACGGCCATTTTTGCCGAGGTAGCGATTCAGATACTTGTCAGGCGCCTCACGCAAATCGACCAATATCAACCCGTCCAGAGAATCATTGAAACCCTTGTTGACGGTGAATGAAACGAAGCGTCCATTCAGTGCCAGGTAATGACGCAGCAATATCGGAATTCTTTTGCCGCGATCCAGATTTCCAAGAAGTTTGTTGATAATCGCGACGTTGCCGAGCGACGCCAGTATCTCGGGCGTCCATAGTTTTCCCTCAACGTGCAAGGGTGACCGCGGACGCACATTCCGTCGCCACTCTGACCGTACGCAAAAATTGGTCATCATTGTATCGGCCAAGAAGGCACGTGCCAGCGCAGAATACTGCCGCGAAATGCTAACCGGGCCAAACAGCGTGTGATACGCGGGGTTCCCGACCATGAACGCGCCAATGCCGCGCCACAACAAATCCAGCGCTTTCGGCTGCCGCTGATAGGGCTGCGTGACGAATGACCGTCCGACCTCAATCGCTTGTCCGATTTTGCTTATGAATGACTCGTCGAATTGATACAACGACCGACTGTAAAGGCAATCGATGCCATGATCACGGAGAATTTCGTCGGTTTTGCCGACTCGGTAGGCGCCGACAATTTCCCGATTTTGCTTATGCCAGACCCAAAGATGCCAATAATAGGGATCGAAATGATCACTATCGAGTTCACGACCGGTGCCCTCGCCCACTGCCCGAAATGTAGTTTCCCTGTCAATAGCGATCTGCCCCATGAGGCAGCCCAGTTCATCATAGGGAGCGCAATAAACCGAGTACACACCAGAGTCAACGAGTTGGTATGACTCAAGCTTATCAACCTGGCGTTGCAGGTCATGGCTCTGAAAATTGGGCGCAATCTTCTCCTCATGACGCTTTACGGCAGGCGCGGAACCAGCCTCCGGTTGCTGCGCCAGCATCTCCACGCTTAGACGCAGATATTGAGTAATTGCGGTACTGTCACCGAGCTGGCCGATATCCCTGCTGGTCAGCAACTCACCCACCGCCGCGCGGACCACAAATTTTTTCTTATTGGCCAGTTCGCGCGGCAGCAGGATCGTACGTAACCGTTTGTGCACGAGTCCGGCGAGATAAAAACCACTACTGTTGCGCGCCTGCAGATATACGGGCAAACAGGCCGCTTCATATCGTGCCGCCAGCCAACCCACCAACCGGTTCCAGGGGGCCTCGTCGATGCGCCAATTCCAGATATTGATGCTGGCCACAGTTCCGGCGGGGAACACCAGCAATACGCCCCCTTTTTCAAGGTGCTTGCAGGCTGCCCGTATGCCGCTCGAATTTCTGTTTCCACCTTTCCCGCTCAAGACATCCAGACCGATAAACAGTTGCTCAAATTCGGGAAAACGCGACAGTAATTCATTGGTCAGGACCATCGTGTCATCACGCCGTCTCAGTAACTCGCGGGTCAGCAACATTCCATCCAACCCGCCAAGCGGATGATTGGCAACGACGATTAGCGGACCTTCCCGCGGTATTTGCGTCCATGCCTCCGACTCAGACACAAGATTTGCCTGCAAGCGGTCAAGCGCATGATTCAGCAATTGCCCGCCAACCGGATCATCATTTCGTTCCTCCGAGTCCAGGCTCAGCCACGAATCGTAAATATCGACTATCGGCTGCAGTCCGATCGCGCTGCTTAGCCATCGATTGAGCCGCTTGTTCCTTATCGGCAATTCAAGTGGGTGCGGCATCAATATTCAGTCCGTAAGCGGGTAAAACGGCGCCATGCGTTTCTCTTCGCGCCAAAGGCGCCTGACCTCCGACAATGCCGGAGTCCTGTAGCCGCGTTTGCGATTGATATTGCCGAATCGGAACAAGGTTCGGTATTGCCACAACAATGTGCTGAGGGCGGCTCCAAGGCGGGCATTACGATCCCAGATGTGCAGAGACTCGGCACTCGCGGTATTGATCTCAACAATCTCGATATCCCTGCCCTGCTGCAGCCGGTCTATTCCAGAGAATTTGATATCGAGGCGGCAATAATAGAGTTCCGGAATATCAGCGATCAGCGTGTCAATACTTTGTGTCAATTCCGGGGTGATCAGTTCGTTGCCATTACGAAAAATACCGCCACGCGAATGCGTTATCGAGAAAACCAGTCGGAAGGTCTCACCATCCGCGAGGACATTGTCCAGTTGCGCGTGGTGCCGTTCCGTATACAAATGTTGCAAATCGCCGGCACGACGATCTGCGGCGATGAGCTCCCCCAGGGTGCTGCGGCCGTCACCGACAACGTAAGGACTGTATTTCAAGGCCAGGGAGACGATTCGCCCCGTTTTTTCGTCCGGGCTGCGCACGTAAAAAACGCCGGCTTCGGGTTCCCAACTCGCCAGTTTCTGCAGAATAATGTTCGACCCTCGGGGATAGGCCATCAGATAGCGCTCGAGCTGCCAGAAATCATGGACTAACTTGACGCCCGAGCCACGACAACCGAGGTCCGGTTTGCACACGAACGGATACTCAATTCCCTGCGCACGCGCCCGTCCCGCAAGTTCCGCTGCCTGCTGTTCAACCCGCTTTTCGTCGATACAATGATGCACCCACGGCAATATCGATTCCGCACAGGCGCCAACAGCCTGCTCCATGACCTGCTTCTTACCGACACCCACCATTCCTGATACCGGCAGCTTTGGATTTGCGATCAACGGCAATGTAAGCGAGCGGTAGCGGCACGCCAGCGCGAGCCATTGCAAACCGACCGGAATGTACATCAGCCATAGCGGCCAGAACTCAAAAAATGACACTGTGCGACCAGCGTGATCCAGTGGTGGCATTCCGGTAGCGACATGAGCCTGATCGGTTTGCAAGCGGGCGGCCTCTTTCGACAAAACACGGGCACACCCACAACCGGAAACCTCCCTGGGATCAGGCAGATCGCCGGCAATGAGTGCGTACCTCTATATTGTTGCCGCCGGACTCGAAAAGGTTACAAAGCCACCAATGAATCTCCAACCGATTCTCGTACCCAGAAGTCCGCGCGGCGGGATTCTTTCTGCCGTGCAGACGCCTAGCGCTGCTTAACGTGGGATAGCGCCGCTTTGAGTAATTCCTCCGGAATTTCTTCGGGAATCGAGTTATCTGGCTCCAGGTAGGCATTCTTCTCTAACAATATGACCCGTCGGTATTGCTCGACGAAGCGCGCACAATTTCGGCACATTCTGAAATGCAGCCCACATGAAATCTTCTGCCGCAGCGGGAGATTTCCTTCAATATAGTCAATCATGAATTCATCAAATTGCTTACAGGTCAACATGGTGATCTCTTCGCTCCAAAATGGGTTCAAGCAGAAATTTGAGTGCGGATCGTGCCCGGTGTAACCGGGTCTTGGCGGCGCCAATCGTTATTCCCAAAATTGCGGCTGCTTCACGGGTCGGATAGCCATCAATATCACGCAGCAATATGATAATTCGGCAGTCTTCCGGCAACTTGTCAATACACTCCCGAACCTTTGTTCGCAGCTGATCGGCATCCAGCAAATCACCCGCTTCCGCGACCTGGCCGGGACTGGCCCGAACCACACGCCTCCCGTGCGCATCGAACATGGGCAGCATGTGTTCGATTGATTCTTCACGACGACGTAGCCGCTGGCGCAACTTCATGAGGCATTGATTCACGGCGACGCCACGAATCCAATGGCGCATGGAAGAACGTTGCTCAAAACTGCCAATACTGTCGAATATTGCGATGAAAGTATCCTGAAAACAATCCGCGGCGTCTTCTCTGGATTGCAGATACCGGCCCGCAATAGCCATGACTTGCGGCCCATAGCGTGTAACGAGTTCCTCGTACCCCGAGTCCTTGCGATCGCGAAGGCTCTGCAACAACAGTTCCTCGTCATCGCCGGGCGACCGGCTGTATCGATGATCTGAGTGCTCCACTGCTTCCGGATTCAATGTCGGGTTCTGCGCAAGGGCCAAGAAAATTCCTCCGTATGCCGCTCCGACAAGTAAATTCGATTGTTAGTTCAATCAGGCACACCGATAGGCAAAACTACCCATAGCGAGAATCCGGCTGCCCGCTTATAATGAGGGTAGCAAGTTGCTCACAGCGAGAATCAAGGGCCTCTCATGAAGCAAGATGTAGAAACTCTGTTGACAAGTCTTCGTACCGATCATCGCAATCTTGCGATGCTTCTGGACCTGTTGCAGAAAGAAACAGAACGGCTCGAAGCCTGCGAGGAACTCGACTTGGAGCTGGCACACGATGTCATGGAATACATGACCAGCTACCCGGATGCCGTACATCATCCCCGGGAAGACTTGCTCTATCAGCATATCCTTCTGGCGCGGTCTGATGTCAATGAGAACTTGCAACGTGTCGAATCGGACCACGAAGCGATCGCAGTATTAGGTGTCAAGCTCCGCGATGACATTGAGTCCATTGCAGCAGGCACATTCGTCAAACGAGATGTCATTATTGCCGAGCTACGTGGCTATCGGGAGACGCTTCTTTCCCATATGTACTGGGAAGAACGCGAATTATTTGCGCTGGCGGACGAGTTACAGGGTGACAAAGAATGGTCCAGCATCGATCTGGGCGGCGCCGACGATCGCGATCCACTCTTCGGCTCGCGAGTGGATCGAAAATTTCGTCGCCTGATGGCCGGTATTCAACAACGCATTGTTTGGGATAACCAGCAATACTTCGTTTGATTTTTCGCTAAGACCGGCGACCGTTCCTCATTTCGATTGAGTTTTTCGTTAGAATTGAATGCTGCTCCTCCTATACGGGTACCCATGAACGAAATCGACCCCAGACAGTTCCGCGATGCGCTTGGTCGTTACCCAACAGGTGTCACCGTCATAACCACGCGCGACAGCAAGGGCAGTCCGGTCGGCATGACCGTCAACAGCTTCGCCTCTGTATCGCTTGACCCACCACTCATACTGTGGAGTATCGACAATAACTCGGCGTTATTCGATGTGTTCACGAAAGCGAGTCATTTCGCCGTGCACATATTGAAATCAGACCAACAGCAACTTTCGCATAATTTCTCGAGCGAAGATCCGGATCATTTCGCAGCTGCCGGCTACGAAGCCGGGATTGAAAATCTGCCCTTGCTGAAATCGTATGCGGCGTTGCTCCAGTGCGAGGTCAGTAACCGGCACGAAGAAGGCGATCACGTCATTTTACTTGGGCGTGTTCTCGACCTGGAAAACCGCGTAGCGGATCCGCTTGTTTTTTGCGCAGGTCGATATCGCAAGCTTGCCGATTAGCCCTGTCGCTTTTAGACGGACCGGGTTTCCTGTGGCACCACTGTAGGAGTGCGACCTGACGCGCGATCAAGCCTGTAGTGAGTAGACATCAAACGGTTTCAATCGTGTCAGAAGAAAAGCACCGACCAGCAGTGCCAGACAAATGACCGCAATGGCGCCTCGATAGTTACCGCTCGCGTCGAAGTTGAGGTCCATCAGGAACGGCGTCATTCCCTGGGTTAGAACGATGACCCCATAAACAACTCCCGAAATTGCACCGTAGTGTCGAACGCCGAAATATCGCGAAAGAAAATATGGCAAGACGCCGTACTCGGTTCCCAAGCCGAGACCCAGCAATACGCCGGCAAGCAAGAGCTGTGGATAGCTGCTTGAAAACTCAAGTAACAACAACCCCGCCATTGCGGCAATGTAAAAGGGAGCTGCGATCCAGGGCTTCGATATGCGGTCGAGCGCATAGCCGACACCTACTTGCCAGAATGCCGTCACCATGGAAAATGTGACCAGAACAGCAATCGCCTTGTCCATACTGATACCACGATCAACCAGCATCGGGATGACATGCGCGAATACCGCGGTGACACAACCGGCGCCCATGGCAATGGCGATTAGGATCAACCAGAAGGTACTGGTTTTGCGCGCTTCGGCCAGTGTCATGCCCTGCACCGATTGCACGGCACGGGCGTCAACCCTGGGTGGGTCGCGTAAGAACAGGAACAACACCGGGAAACCAATCACGATTATGACGAGCGAAAGGCCCAGCATCGCGCCTCGCCAATCATACGTTGCAAGTAGAATGTTGACGTAGATCGGTGCGATCGCCGCACCGACGCCATTACCAACACCACCAACGAAACCCAGCAACAGTCCGCGACGCCGATCGAACCAGCCGGCTATCACCTTGGTGAAGGTAACTGAACTGGGTATCGCTGCGGCAATTCCGAGAAACGCGTAGGCCAGATAGAACTGAAAGTAACTGGCCGCACTGATGGACACCAGTGCTACAGAGGCTGCGAATAACAGGTTGCCCGTCAATATGATCGGGCGGGCACCATAGCGATCAATCAGCCGGCCGACGATGGGAAAACTCAGCGCGCCGGCAATCGCGATGATAAGTAATACGATTGATACGGCAGAACGTGGCCAGCCGAATTCGGTCGAGATCGGTATCAGAAACAGCCCGAAGACTGTATAGACCATGGGTGTAACGCCGACGAGATTACCGACTGTGCAGGAAAACACGACGCCGGCACGACGTGACCGGGATGGCGGCCTGCCACTCAAGAAACTGCTCTCTCGATCTGAATCCTGTTGCCTCGTTCGCTTTGACTTGAGCCGTTAAACATCTTAGCGTTGCCACCCACGACTGGCAATGCGGCTAATTCTCGCTTGCCATTGACGACAGTCCCGAAAACGGTAGCGATATAGCACTATGTCAATTGCAGTCATCGGCAGCATCAATACAGACCTGATTATTCAGGTGCCCCGTTTCGCACAGAAGAATGAAACAATACTGGGCAAAGGCAGCTACCGTATTTCGCAAGGCGGTAAGGGTGCGAATCAGGCGGTTGCGGCTGCGGCGGCCGGCTTGCCCGTCAGCATGATTGGAAAGACTGGCACCGATGCGTTTGGTGATGGCGCCATTGAAAGCCTTGTTGCCGCTGGTGTGAATTGCGACTACGTGATACGTGCGGGCGAACACTCAACCGGGCTTGCAACGATATTCCTTGATCCCGAGGGCAACAATTCAATCACTGTGGCACCGGGCGCGAATGAACGCCTCACTGCCGCTGACATCGAGGATGCCGGCGAGGTTATTGCTGCCGCGAAGATCGTGATGCTGCAGCTGGAAATTCCGCTCGGCGCCGTAGGCGCAGCGGTCAACCTTGCGCGCCAGAACGATGCCATCGTCATCCTTGACCCGGCGCCCGCGCCGGATAGCCCCATGGAATTTCTTAACCTGGTGGACTTTCTGACCCCGAACGAAGTGGAGGCGGAATCACTAACCGGCATTTCGACGGAGTCGGAAAACGGACCGCAACGAATTTCCAAAGCACTGCTTGATATGGGTGTTAGAAATGTTGCGCTCACGATGGGAGCACGGGGCAGCTACATTGCCAATGCAGAAATGAGTTTGCACATCGAGGCACGCGAAGTCGCCGTAGTAGATACGACGGGTGCCGGAGATGCCTTCAGTGGCTACCTGGCCACGGCACTGGCGAAAGGCCTGGAGTTTATCGAAGCAGCGAAAATCGCATCTGCCGCTGCAACATTGTCAGTGACGCGGCCCGGCGCACGCAGTGATCAACCGAACTGGGATTCGGTCATCAGTTTTATGCAGAGCTGACCTTTTCCTTTGGCAGCGAGGGCGGCTTCATAAGCGCGGCGGCGACCAGACATAGAAATAAAACCAGCGCATAGGCCCTGAACAAACCTGCAAAACCACCGAATCTGTCCGCGACAATACCGCCAAGAACGGGACCCACCATCGCCAGCGTCGTGATCGTGTGCATTGTGCCCATCGTCTTTGGCGCTTCTTTCGGGCCGTAATAGTTAACCAGCAGGATGGTTGTTGCGAACAGGCACATACCAAAGCCATAACCTTCACCGAAAACGAACAGTGCTATCGTGACCATGTTGTCTGCCGACGCCAGCGCAATCATGCCCAGGATTTCAGCAGCAAGAGCGGATACCAGCAACCACTTTGGATCAATCCAGACAGAAAGAACACCGCCAAAGGCCCTGGAAAGCGCATTAATAAGTGCGTGTGCGCTCAGTGCGCCTGCGGCGAGCGTAATTGAAATCCCCAATGTTCCCATGTGAGTGACGGCCCAGCTATTGGTGGTGACTCCACCGAACAGCGTCATCGTCCAGGCGGCAACAATCACAAAATACTGCGGCGTCCGCAGCACATCTCGCAGAGTCCATTCCCGGATGGTTACCGTGTCCCCTGACGTCGCCCCCCCGGCCGCCGGTTTCGCTGCTCTTTCTTCCTCCGCGGGGGCTTCTTTACCGCGGCCGAATGTCAGGAACGCCAATACAACGAGGACGAAATTAATTGCCGCCATCAGCCACCAGTGCGTTCGCCACGAGCCGGTCAGATCCACCACTTGCGTCACACTCAAGGGCCCGAGAACGGCACCCAATCCGCCAATGGTCATGTACGCGCCGATCGCGAACGATCGCCGCTGCGGTAAAGCGTGATTGATAACGGCAACACCTGGCACGGTCGCACACAACGTATAGCCGAGCCCGGCCAGTGCGGCGCCGGTAAAATATTCCACCAGTCCCGCAGACAGCGCCAGCAAGATAAAACCGATGGCCATGATGAGACCGCCAATGCCGAATGTCGCGCCCGTTCCAAATCGCTGCATCGACCAGGCAGGAAGCCGCCCGGTAATACCCACCATGAATGCCAGCACGGAAAAACCCATGCCGGCGGTTGACCAGGACCAGGAATGTTCCTCGATCATGAACGGCAGGGCAACACCGAGTGACGCGAACGTCGCTGCCGTTATGTGGAAGAACGTCAGGCTCACGAGCGTGAATTTCCACCATCCATCCCAGTCGATGGGTTTACTGCCTGAACTCGTCAATTGCCCCATCCGTATCGTCGTTGTTATCTGCCGGGAAAGTAATACTGCGCATAATGCCTAAGAAAAGAGCAGTTTTGAAATCATCCTCAAAACTGCCTGAACAGATCGCGTTTCCATTAGCGAAATAGTATTTATGCTAGCGATACGATAGTCCATATGCTAAATTCGGTCAATTATCGTATGAATATTGCCTCTCACATGGTCCGTGCAGGCTGCGCGTTTCGCGACCATCCTGCCATCGCGAAAGGGTCGGCCATTGTCTGTAATTACGGAGAATTAGCGAGTCGCGTAACCCGCATCGCTCGGGCGCTTCGACACGATTACCCACTTGAAATTGGCGATCGTGTCGCTGTTGTCGCAAAGAACTGTCCGCAGTATGTTGAGATCCTCTACGCGATCTGGCATGCCGGCCTGGTTGCTGTTCCGGTCAATGCCAAACTGCATCGCAATGAATTCAAATACATTCTGGACGACAGTCAGGCAAAGCTCTGTTTCACAACGCCATCGATTACAGCCGATATCGCTGCCATCGGTGGAGACCTGCTGCAGTCGGTGGTCGAGATCGGCACTGCCGCCTACGAGGAAATGCTCGCGGGTGACGCTATCTCTGTAACGACTCGCAACGCGGATGATCTTGCCTGGCTTTTCTATACCAGCGGTACCACGGGAACGCCGAAAGGTGCCATGTTGAGTCATCGAAACCTGCTCGCAATGAGCCTGTGCTATTTCGCCGATGTGGATCAGGAGTCTCCATGGCGTGCGATCCTGCACGCGGCCCCGATGAGCCATGGTTCGGGTTTGTATGCACTCGCCTATGTCATGCAGGGTGGTTGCCACGTGCTGCCCGAGAGTCGGGGTTTTGACGTTAGCGAGATTTACGCGCTGATCGGCGCCTGGCCAGGCATCGCTTTTTTTGCCGCACCAACCATGGTCAAGCGCCTTATTGATTACCCGGCTGAGGGAGACACCAGGAACTTGAAAGCCATCATTTATGGCGGTGGGCCCATGTATGTCGAAGATTGTCTCGCCGGGCTGGAACGCTTTGGCCCAAAACTCGCACAACTCTACGGGCAAGGTGAGAGTCCGATGACAATCACGGCACTAAATGCGCGCATGCATGCGGACAAAGATCACCCGCGGTGGCTCGAACGACTCGCTTCTGTGGGCATCGCGCAAAGCGCGGTCGAGGTGCGTATCCGCAGTGCCGAAGGTGAGTGGTTACCGGACGGGGAAATCGGTGAAGTTCTGATTCGCGGTGAAACGGTGATGATGGGTTACTGGCAGAATCCTGCGGCGACGGCGGAAACGCTTCGCGATGGCTGGTTGCACAGCGGCGACTACGGAGTACTGGATGCTGACGGGTTTCTTACGTTAAAGGATCGCTCGAAAGACCTCATTATTTCCGGAGGGTCAAATATCTATCCGCGGGAAATTGAAGAAGTCCTGATCAGGCATCCGCAAATTGCCGAGGTATCGGTTATAGGACGCGCTGATCGTGAGTGGGGCGAAGTCGTCATTGCCTATGTGGTGATGGTGCCAGGCGAAAAAACGGATACCGCGTCACTGGACGAGTTTTGCCTGGCGAATATCGCGCGCTTCAAACGACCGCGTGAATATCGGATTATCGACGCCTTGCCGAAAAATAACTACGGCAAGATTTTGAAGACGAAATTGCGCGAGATGGACAGTATCTAGCAGAGCACTACGCCGCCGCTTCGCGCACTCCGTATGGCTTGTCACCCTTGGCCCACATTCGATGCATCGTACGAATGTATTTTGCATCATCGAACAGAGTCCCGGTGTGCAGTGTGCAACGATTGTCCCAAACCAGTAAATCACCAACCTGCCATTTATGCCGGTAGGTGAATTGCTCCTGCGTCATGAACTCAACCAGTTCGTCGATCAAATCCAGTCCCTGCGGATTCGCCATACCTACAATTTCCTTGACCGTACCCGTGCTTACCCACAGCGCGCGACGACCATCGACCGGGTGCACCCGAATCAGCGGATGAAAAACGTCCGGATTGTCAGCCTCCATCTGCTTACTGATTTTTTCGGCACCATAGTCGCGGGTTTCCATAAAATGCTTGTAGCTGTGATGCAGAACCAGGTCATTCAATCGCTCTTTCCTGGCCGGGTCGAGTGCCTCATAGGCCGCACATCCGTCGGCCAGAATCGTGTCACTGCCCTCTTCTGGCACCTCGAGCGCAAACAACATCGTGCACTTGACCGGTTCATCTTTATAGGAAAAATCGGTATGCCAGCCAACTCCGTCATTGTGCGCACCAATGGGGCGACCGTTTTCCTCACGGTTCGAGAGAATGAAAATATTCGGGTAGCCTGGCAACGTGAACTGCGTCTGAGTATGACCTTCCAGTTCACCGAAGGCGCTCAGATATTTGATCAAATCATCTGGTGCCATTCTCTGATTGCGTAGCAGGACGGCACCGTGGCGATTGAATGTCTCCACTACGGCCGTGCGTATTTTCGCATCCGCGGTGGCCATATCGAGATCCATGATTTCAACGCCGAATCCCGGTCGTAGTTCTTGTGTTGTAAGTTCATTTCTGTGGTTCATAGCGGCCATCCGACAGGGTTCAGTAAGGGAGTGCACTGTAGCGCCCCCGTCAGTAGCCATCTTGACCCGGCGCGCCCGCAGAATTGCCTGCGGTGACCCTGGCCCGGACTCATCATGAATAGTCCAGGCCTGGCGCCGCCGGAACGCTCAAATTGCGTTGCCATCCGCATCGCGATTACGATACCGTGGTCGCTTGGGCCAAAAGGCGTGCGCCCTCGTGCAAGAACGACCGGCAACTCGTGACTAGCATTGGCGGATGCCAGGCGACGCTCTTGCCATTGGCCAGAAACGGACGGAAGGACAGCAATGAACAAATTTCAGCTCACTGACGAATTTTTTGCGGGACTCTCGAGTTCCACACTGCCACTTGGCGATGCCGAAACTTTGCCACCCGAATGCTATACCGACAGAGACTTTTACGAATTCGAAAAAGAGGCTGTCTTCAGTCACGAGTGGCTTTGCACCGGGCGTGAGTCATGGGTCAGCAACCCGGGCGACTACTACACCACCTCGATTGCGGGCGAACCGATCATCGTTGTTCGCACACTGAAGGGCGAATTGAAAGCCATGTCATCGGTGTGCCAGCACCGTGCAATGCTGGTCGCCGAAGGCTGCGGCAATACGCGTGGCTTCCTGTGCCCGTATCATCACTGGAGTTATTCACTCGATGGCCGCCTCACGCAGGCCCCTGCCATGGAGAAGGCCTGCAATTTCGATAAATCGGAATTCGGCTTGCCGAATTTCAAGGTCGAAGTCTGGCAGGGTTTCATTTTTATCAATTTCGATGCGAGCGCGGCGCCGCTGGGCCCGCGTCTCGTTGCGGTGGATGAAGCAGTAGCGGCGCATGACCTCGCCAATGCCGAAGGCGTCAAACCAGAAGAACCGCCCGAGTTTGACTGGAACTGGAAGGTCATGTTTGAAAACAATAATGATGGCTATCACGCCAGTCGCCTGCATCAGGGCCCGCTGCATGATTTCGTGCCGAGTGCTCTGGCAACTTTCCCGGTCTTACCCGAAGATACTGCCGGTTACTATCGATACAACGGAACCAAACATGCGGATGCCAGCTTCAATGCAACGCAGAAGGCTCTGCTCCCCGTGTTTCCAAATCTGAGCGATGAAGGCCGCAACCGGATGGTATTTGCAAACATCCCGCCAACCCTGTCGCTGGTGATGACCAGTGACATGGTCATCTATCTGATCGTACGTGCCACCGGTGCCGAAACGCTGGAAATGGATATAGGCACACTGGTTGCACCGGGGGCAATGCGCCAACCCAACTATCAGCATTGCATCGATATGAACATGGCGGCGGCGACGGAAATTGTCGCGCAGGATCTGCACGTCGACAAACTGGTGCAGGTGGGTTTGCGATCCCGCTATGCCGTTAGGGGACGTTATTCCTGGCAAGAAGGCGCGCAGCACGACTTTAATAAATGGTTGGTGCCACGCTATCAGGACGCCTGGAAAGGACGATCCGGATAACCCCTCGGAGAATGCCGCAGATGACCCATCCATCGAAAATGCCATTGGTGTTTTTTGGCCATGGCAGCCCCACCAATGTGCTCGAAGACAACATCGCGACACGAAGCTGGAAGGAGATAGCTGACTCCATTGAGCGGCCGAAAGCCGTCTTGTGCATCTCCGCACATTGGTGCACACAGGGAGGGGTCGCTGTCACAGCGATGGAACGACCTCGCACCATTCATGACTTTGGCCGCTCACTCCCGGCCCCGTTGTTCGATTGCCAATACCCCGCTCCCGGCGACCCGGCATTGGCCCGGCGGGTTGCCCAATTGCTGGAGCCCATGGCGGTACAGTTGGATCATTCGTGGGGGCTGGACCACGGAGCCTGGGCAGTATTTTCGAAGGCATGGCCAGAGGCCGACATGCCCATAGTCGAACTTAGCATCGATTTGGCACAGCCTGACCGATGGCACTATGAGCTTGGCCAGAAACTGCAACCCTTGCGCGATGAGGGCATCCTGATCGCGGCGTCTGGAAATATCGTCCACAATCTGGGTGTCATGGACTGGAATGAGGATTCGCTCCCGTACGACTGGGCGACTCGTTTCAATGACTACATCAAGAACTGCGTTGTCGAGAGCCGAACACAGGGTGTGCTGAATTATCTGACACAGGGCGCGGACGCGATGCAGTCTGTGCCGACCAGAGATCATTTTTTACCGTTGTTGTATGTGCTGGGAGCGCGCGCGGACGATGACGAAATTCGATTCATGTCTGACTTTATTCAGTACAAGTCGTTGAGCATGACCAGTGTTGTTTTTACTGACTCCGATTAGGCTCGATCGCGCGTCAGGTCGCGCTCCTACAGGAGTGCCAAGCGAAAATTTGTAGGAGCGCGACCTGACGCGCGACCTCCCGACCCACGACCTCCTCAATCGCGACCTGACGCGAGACCCTCGACCCATCGAACTGGACATCTCCTCTTCGCTAACACACCATCTCGGGCTGTTACCCGCCTGAATATCGAGATCACTGTGACACCCTGGCACTTCACTACTGACGCATTGCCCGAAGCGGAACGCCGTGAGGCGTGGGCCGATGCCATGAATCGTCTCTGCCTGCCAATGGGTCGATTTCCCGATGACGGTGAATTTCGAGGCGCGCTGTCCTGCATGATATCGCCGCTGGGCATCGAATTCGCTCGTATCGATGCCAGTGCCCATGAAATCTGCGGTAGCTACCCGAACCAGCCATCCTCCATATGGCTGGCACTACTGATGGAGGGAGAAGCCGAACTTACAGACGGCGAGCGCGAATGCCACGTAGGCCCCGGCGATGTCACGTACGGACCTTCCGGCGTCGCCGCGACACTGAAATTCAACACAGACGTTCGCCTGCTTTTCGTCAAGGTGCCGCAATTAGCGCTCAACCAGCGCTTGATCGCCCCGTTGTCCCTGCGGGTCGGATACCTCCATGGACAAAGCGGTATCAGCCTTGTTTTCTCTGGCATGCTGCGCTCTTTGGCAGAAGGATTGGACGACATTACCGCTGAACAATTACACCCGGTCGAACTTGCGCTAACCGAATTCCTGATCACCTGCATAACCAGTACCGAGACGATCGCTGACGACATCTCAGTACCCGGCGGTGCGACGAGCGCCCGAGCCGCCCATTTGCACCGAATCTGCCAAACCATTGAGACCTTGTTGAGTGACCCCAATCTCAGTCCTGGACGCATTGCCGAAGAACACGGTGTCTCTCTGAGGTACCTGCAAAAGCTGTTCACGATGTCCGGGAAAACCTTCAGCAATTACGTTCGAATGCGTCGCCTTGAGCGCTGTCGCGCCGAACTCGTCAGCCCCTTGTACGCCAACCTGTCGATCACCGAAATCTGCTATCGCTGGGGATTCAACGCATCGGCACACTTCAGTCGAGCTTTTCGCAAGCACTACAAGATTTCGCCCCGTGAATATCGCCGCGAAAATACCGAGCACTAGCCCTCCCCAGCATTGACGGCCAAAGGCGAATCGGCTAATGTATCGCTAGGATAAATACGGTATCGACTAGAGAAACGGGAGCAGGCGATGGCTGAGAAAGCACGTCTCTATACTTGGGAAGAACTCCCCAAAGAAGTGGTCCGCAAAGGCGTTGAGCGCTGTGGGTTTCGTGGCGAGGATGTCCTGATGGTCATGAACTGGCTCACGCCCGGAATGGAAGTGAATCCGCACAGCCACCCTTTTGAGCAAATTGCCTACATCGTACAAGGGCGCATGAAATTCGTCGTGGGTGACGATGTGTTTGAGGTAGGACCGGGAAGCGTGATCCGAATTCCGCCTAACGTCGAACACTGCGGTGAGCCGATTGGCGACGAGGTCGTTCTCAATCTTGACGTCTTCAGCCCGATCCGTGAAGACTATCGGCACCTGGTGGAATACCAGCAAACCGATTTCGACGACGAATAGTCGTGACAGCATTTGAACGACAATCCGAGCTGAAAGATGCCATTAGAAATGGCACCCCGGTCCTCGGCCTGTTCATTAAGATTCCGGCAATTCAGATCATCGAGTCACTGGCTTCTGCGGGGCTGGATTTTGTTGTGCTCGATGCAGAACATGCGGCCTTTGGCAGCCGCGAACTGGATTGTTGCATTCTGGCAGGACGCTCCGTTGGCTTACCGATACTGGTTCGACTACGGGAAGCAACGTCCGCAGCCATCTTGCAGGTTCTCGACATGGGTGCCGCCGGCGTCGTTGTGCCACACATCACATCGGCTGAGCAAGCCGAGGCAATCATTTCCGCAACGCGTTACCAGGGTGGCACGCGCGGCTTTTCCGGCATGCACAGGGCGGCCGGCTATGGAACCGTCGCCGCGGATGAATTCAAAGCCGCCAGCGATAACTCGACATTGGTCATCGGCCAGATTGAAGATGCCGCCGGGCTGAATCGTATCGAGGAAATAGCGGCAGTGACCGACATCGATGCACTGCTGATAGGTTCGGCCGACCTGACGGTTTCTCTGGGTGCCACCGGGCCCGATGACCCGCTGGTAACACAGGCCATCGATACAATTTTCGCGGCCGCACAGGGAGCGGGAATGCGCAGCGGCATATTTCTGCCTACCGTCGGGAAGACAGCCGAATATCAGGGAAAAGGTGCCAGCTTCTTCGTGATTGGAACCGACCAGGGATTGCTGGTCGATGCGAGCAGCGAAGTTGCCCGGCAATTCCACTCGCAAAAAGGAGCAAGTGATGGCGGATAACACACCCATCGACGCTGTCGTAACCGCTTTGTCGGTCATCGAGAACATGGCAGCGGTCGGCGGCCCGGTGGGCGTCAGCGAACTGGCGAAACGAGTCGGTGCTAACAAGCCGCGCGTCTACCGCCACCTGCGCACGCTCGTGGATAGGAAATACGTAACTCAGGATCCGGAAACCGATAAATACTCCCTGACTCTGAGATTGTTTCACATTGGCCAGCTTATTGCGGCACACACTGAATTTTTGTCAGAAGCTCGTCGTGTCATGCGCGCGCTGCGTGACGAGGTGGGCCAAACCGTCACAATCGGCCAGGTTGAGGAAAACGGTGTACGCATCCTCGATATCGTGAAACATCGCTCGAGCGTGGAGATCACCACGCCTCCCGGAACCCTGTTTGACTTCCATACCTCGGCACAAGGAAAAATAGCACTGGCTTTCGGCCCCGGTCGGATCTGGCAGGAACTCGCCGACCACGCGACAAAACAATGGCAAAGCGAAACCGGTGTGGACATGAAGAAGCTGGAAAAAGAAATTGCACAGGTACGCAAGCGTCGCTGGGCCGTTGCACCGGGAGAGGCATTGATAGGCATCAATGCGCTGGCAGCGCCTGTATTTGATGCGGATGGCGAATTGGCCGGAACGATTACAATTGTTGCGTCTATTCAGCACTTGTCAGCAAGCCCGGATAAAAAAACCATCGCGGCCGTACAGAATGCCGCCGATCAGGTTTCAGCTCGAATGGGATATAGAGAGGAAGAACACGCATGACCCGTTTTGCACTTGCTATCGATATCGGCGGTACGTTTACCGATGCCGTACTTATTTCCGACGACGGCAAGGGCTGGACAGACAAAACGCTGACGACCCATCACGATCTGCTAGAGGGATTCTTCAGAGCGGCCGACATGGTGCTCAGCAACGCAGGCATTGAACTCAAGGATGTCAACGACGTAGTCACCCATGCCACGACCGTCGTGACGAACATCCTTATCGAGAGAAAGGGAGCGCCCACGGGTCTG
>CAYUOY010000012.1:0-47510 GCA_964446495.1 uncultured Woeseiaceae bacterium
CGGCTGGCGGATAGGCTGGGTTATCGCAACACCGGAAATGGCGGCGGCATTGACGACATTGGCGCAACCTCAGTATTTCGGCATCAATCAGTTTGTTCAGGAGGCCGCAATAACCGCGCTGGGAGACGATACGTCAACTCTGAACATTCATAAGATATTCAAGTCGCGTCGTAACACCCTTGTCAATGCGCTGGGAGCAACCGATGCGTTGAGTTTTTCGAAGCCGCAAGGCGGGATGTTTCTGTTGCTCGACGTATCACGTACCGGTCTGGATGGTCGGGAATTCGCACGCCGACTACTCGATGATGAGAATGTTGCCACCGTCCCTGGCTTTGGTTTCGGCGCGTCAGTCAAAGATATGATTCGTGTGGGCTTTCTCTGCGAAGAAGCGATTCTCCTGGAAGCAGCAGGACGCATCGTTCGCTTCGCCGAAAGTCTTGCAGGCGTGCAACAAAAAACGACCTAACGTTCAAGCCGGTAGTTCAGATCCAGGCCGGCCTCGTTTTCGCCGGACGTTGCCGTAATTCCAAAACCACGCGACAAGTCGTAGCGTACACGCAATACATTTTCCTGTTCAAATAGCGACACGCCATAACTGACGAAAATGCGCGGTGCAATGTAGGTGCCGAAATCGATCGCACCGACGCCCTGCTCGAAATCGAAATCGCTGCCGGTCACTAGCATTGCCAGCGCGCGCTCTTCAGTTGTAAAGGGGTCGGTGTAGGCGGTGATGCTCGGGCGTCGTAAAGTGCCGTCGATCAGAATGCCGGTAGTTTTTACTTGTGGGTTGCCATAAATTTGGCGTATGGCGCGGACTCGAATAAAGGGGTTGTTGGCTGGGACTTTTGGAAAACGCAGAGCGCCTTCCGTTATCTCGAGGACCTGGCCGAATGCCTGTACGCTGCCGGTAAGGTCGTAGCGTCCATCTGCCATCGGGATAATGTTGTCTCCCCAGGTGAACAGGGTGCGGCCGGTTAATTTGGCCGACGCGAGTCCGAGGTCGATTAGAATGTCATCACCGAAGCCCACTTCCAGCGACCCCGCAATCTGCAGCTTGCGTTGCTTTGCACTCTCGATTGAATCCTCCGGCAACTCGCCAGCCACGATGATGACGTCATCACTTTCGGCATCCCGCGCCAGGTTGAGGTTGGATGGTTCGACACGCGCATGCGGAATCTCAATTCGGCCACCAATCGTCAATGTGTCCTGCCCGTAACTTATCTGAACGTCCAGATCGGCAATTGCGTGAATATCTTCCACATCAACTAGTGTCAGGTTATCGCCGCGCAACTCCAACTCGAGAAACCGCGCGTCTAAATCTCTGCGATTCGAACGGTTTCTTATTTCGCCGCGACCTTCACCGGCCTTAAACGTGCCATTAAGTTGGAACAGCCCGTCTGCCTGCAGTGTTCCAGACAGATCTAATTCTTCAACGGTTAATCCTGTGGGTCGGTAGACGATGCGACTATCACCAAGGTCAATGCTGCCGGTAACGAGGGGTTCCGCCAATGTCCCCGCCAGTCTGAGGCTCGTCTGCAGGCTTCCATGTGCCTCATCGATGGCAGGAAGGTAGGCGGCGAGCAATTCGATGTCCAGCAAGGCCAGGTCGAGTGAGCCGGTGACGGAGCTGGTGGGGCGCTCGGAAATATCGCTCATCGAAAACTCTGCGCTTACGTTACCAAAGCCCGGCAAGGGCAAGGTGGCATTCCCGGACAACAATTTACCATTCGCGATATCGAAAGCCAGTTCTCCTGTCCCGGTTTCGATCGCGAGTTCCGGGCGGTCAACGCCGGCAATAGTTCCGGGAGAGAGCGTGAGTTTGCCACTGCCTGTAACGCCTGAACCTGGAACTGTTCTCCAGTTCAGACTGCCACTGAGAAGTTGCTCAAAATTCATTCTTGTGTTGGCAAATGCATTGGCAAGGTCAGCCGGCAGGTCGGTCAGCTCCAGGCTCAAGCCAACCTCGCCATGAGTATTCCCGTCTGCCGTAGTACACAGGCGCATACCGATGTCGTTGCCGATGCATGCCCGACGGATGCTTGCCTGAGTTGCAGACAGGTGGAGGTCGGCTGGTTCCAGCAAAGTTACTCGCTCTTTGTCTGCTATTGTCAATTCAAGTTCCTGCAAGTGGCCGTTCCAGCCGAGCGGGTCCTGACGATCAATAATCGCCCCATCAACCAGCATATGGACGCGCGCCGGCCCGTACGAACCATCGAACTGCAACGATTGTGAGTCCTTGTCCATATTGACGAGAAGTCTGATGTCTTCGATCGCGGTACCAGCCAGTTCAATCTCGGCGACGGTCACTTCGGCGTCGATACCATGGCCAGCAGTGGGTTGATCGACAATCTCAATGTCTGTGACTTTGACGTTGCCGTACTGAATTCCCCGGCTCGAACCGTTGATGTGTAGCGCAGGTTCCGAATTGTGCAACGAGAGGCGGCCAACGGCGTCGAACGCTCCGGCGGAATCGCTGAGGTAGCGTCCGGTGTCATCGACATCAATATCAAATGCCAGGCCGGTAGTAGCATAAAGATCACCATGCAGGGCTGCGTTTGAATTGCCGTGGGTCAATAGCAAATCGACGGCATCGAATCGCTTTTCACCCAAGCCAATGTGCCCATCGACTGCAACGGGCAAGTCCCGCAACGTGCCGCGAAGCTGGTCGATTTGCAGGTCAAGCCGAAAAGGAGTTTTCTGGCCACTTGCATCTATGTGTCCATAAATTTCTCCGGGCCATGTCGCGATAACCGAGGCAAAGTCAATTCTGGCTACATCGATGGCGGCCGACCAGCGATGCTCGTTCCAGTCGTATTCTGCGGAGCCGCTTGCCGTGCCGCCGAATACTGATCCTTCACTGATCGCCCCTTGAATATGGTCCTTATCCCCGTGCCCGTCGATACGAAATTGTCCGGTCGGTATTTTTGCTGTTCCAACGGCGACTTGGCCCTTTATGCGCCAATCGTCCAGTGAACCATTCAGCGTAAGGTTGCCGGTATCGCTGGTGACTAGCGCCGCTTCCCCATCGATCGGCCAGCGGAGATGTTTCCAGTCCAGATCACCCGAGACAACGGACGCTTCCCGATCGATCACCAGGGTGGCATTGATCGACAACGGCGCGCCGCTGACCGCCAGGTACGAATCGCTGATATGCAGAAACTTCTGGTCGAGGGATAGTCCCAGTTTGCCTTGCAACGGATGAGAGGCGGGCCAGGCGCCGACCCATGGATTGATATCCAGCGCCTGCAAATCCAGTATCGTATTGATCGCCCAATTGTCACTCCAGTCAATATCACCGGACCCGTAGACTTGTGTCGCGCCGTTGATGAAGGAGAATTTGTCCAACTTCAAGCCCGACAAATTCCCGCTGGCCAGTGCGGAAAATCGGACTGATTCTTGATCAGTCATCCCGATATCAGCGCTTGCGTGCAGCGAGTATTTGTTTGAGCTTCCCATTGTCGTGGCATGCAGGTTGACGAGTTCAATGCTGTCTTTACCCAATACATAGCCTGTCCGGGGAATATCCAGTTGCAAGTCCCAGGCCGGCGACGTCAGGAGGTTGAGCACCAACCCTCGCACACTCGATTCTATGGGTGATGCAGTGAGAAAAATGGATAGTTCGCTGAGGTCACCGTCGCCACTGAACTCGATGTCGTGATTCCGCGCAGAGTCAATCAGAGTTGACTTAAAAGAGAGGCTGCCATCGAAGTGGGTAGCAAAGGGGGGAGGGAGCTCCAGAAACCCGGACAAACTGGTACTTGCACTTTGTGCTACGACCTCGAAACTTCGGATAACGATACGTTTGTGCCACGATATGCTTGCCGTCATTTTCTCAACGACAAATCGATTTTTTCCATCGTCTCTACCGATGACGATATCGTCAACCGTGATGTTCGCCAGATCGATCGGCAGGGGGGTGGACAGCGACTCAAGTACGGACGGCAAGTCGCTACGTGCTGCTGCCCTGTTTGAAGTGCGTGTCTCCAGATTCACTCCGTTGAGTGCGACGTTGCTCAGCTGCAGCTCCAACGGAAGCAGTGACAGTTTGACGGTAACAAATACGTCGTCGATTTTGAGGTCAATAGATTCATTCGCAAACTGAAGACCACTGATCGTCACACCGGCACCGAAGTCGCCGCTCAGTTCGCCCATTTGCAGCGCATCGCTGGTAGCGGAACTTGCCCGTGCCCATACCCAGTGCGCCCCGGATTGCGTGTGCAAGAGCCAGTACCAACCGAGCGCGACCAGCGTGATCAACGCCAGTGGGAGCCGAATAAACAGCAGTCGGCGCATCATAATAGCGGTACGCCAAGTGTGAAATGGAGACGCCAGGGGTTGCCTGCGAAGTCGCGTGCCTGGGCCAGGTCGATGCGGACAGGACCTGCGATCGAGTACCAACGTATACCGAATCCAACACCCGTCTTGAGATCAGGTTCGTTCCAGTCGTTGAAAGCATTGCCGATATCCACAAACACGGCTCCTGACCAGTTCTCCAGAACTCGGAACTCGGCTTCCGCACTGGCTGTGATGATGTTATTGGAGCCGATATCATTGTTGCTGAGCTCTTCAAAACCGTAGCCGCGAACACTCTGGCTGCCGCCCGCCTGGAATCGATACAGATTAGGCAGGCTTGTGCGGGAAACTTCCAATGGCTGGCCGGCCAGTTCAATCGAAAATTCATCGACCTTCGCGTCGCTGTAGCCGACTTCGCCACGAACGAGGAATTTCCAGCGTTTACCAGCGATAAAGCTGCGGTTCATTGAGGCGTAGATCTGGGTGAATGCAACGTCGGATCCAAATGCTGTGTTCGAATGAAAAACCCAGGCACGCTCACGATGACCATGAAGTTCGAAACCCCGGTCGAGTACCGCATTGAGGCCAAGTTCGATACCCACTGAGACGGCGCTATCGTCGCTGTCGAGAAGCTTCTCCAGGCCGTCCTCATCGTTCTGCAGAGTTGGCTGTCCGACTGGATCGAATTGCCGGTTGGTACTGATGAATTGCACGAACGGGGTGGAGAAAAGCTGCGCTTCACCGTTTTCCAAATTGCGTATCTTGAGACGACCAAAACGTATCTGGCGTTCGTTGATAGTACCGTCTGCAAGTTTTTGAGATTCATCATCTTCAGGATTAAATTTGAACTCAAGATCCTGATTTTCGAAGCGGAGAACACTGTCGATATTCCAAAATTCACGATTGCGCCGTAAACGCGGTATCCGATAGGTGGCACGAATCGCATATTCATCGTTCCTTTCCTGCCAACCAACGCCCAGATCGAGTCGATCACCCCGTGATGACATAGGGTGCCGGCTCCAGTTGGTTTGTAGTCGAATACCAGTATCGCTACCGAATCCCAGCGCTCCCGTGTAGCGGTTGCGAAATTCGGTGGCGGTTCTCACCGTCAAATCAACCCTGGGAGGGCTGCTGTCCGGCACTTCAGTCTCGACGACGTCAATGCTGGTGAAGTACCCGGTTTTCCAAAGGTCGGATCGAAATCGATCCATTATTTGAGTGGTATACGGATCGCCTTTTTCAAAACCTGGCACGGCATCAAGCACGCCTGGTCGCAGAGCGTGAGCCCCAAAATCTATGCTCCCCATCATGAACCGTGGGCCGGTTGCGAGGACCAACGCTACGTCGGCTGTATTTCGTTGCAGATCAACTTCAATCCGGTGCCGTATGAACTCGGCGTTGAGGTAGCCGCGGGAATGAGCGATTTCTATTGCCAGGCGTTTGTATTCATCCCACACGACCTGGTTAAGAATTTCGCCTTCCCGTAAAGGCCAGTTGTCCTGCCAGTTCCTGAGTCGACTGGACTTGGCGCCCTCACCCTGAACGTCGAGGGTTAGTGATCTAATGGTGACTGGCTGGCCTTTTCTGATATTCAGCTCAATCACTGCAGCCTCTTTCTGATCCCGGAAAATGCGACCGTCTACTTCCGCTGCGTAGTAGCCATACGGGCGCAGGGACACTTTTGCCTTTGCTACCGATTCCTCCAGGACGCGGTCGAACTCTCTGTTAGCCAGTCGGAGGCGTGGCCCGACCTGCAGGGTGTCGACATGGCTCAGAATATTTGCTTTTAGCGGGTCATTGACGCCACGAATAACATAGATGGTATCAGCGTGTGCAAAAGCTGACAGCAGAAACACTACTACAGTCACAAATCTGGTAAGTGATTCCAGATAGGAAGATCCTGTTGGCTGAATGCGGTTCGCAAATCTGTCAGGTTGAAACATGTTGCAGGTCGCTAGCCTAGCTTCTTGCCATCTTTCGTCTCGTAGTAACCGCTCGTACTCGTGTAGCGGCCGGCACAAAAGCGCAAGTCAATGTCCGGATATTCGCCGTGATCCCGATCATCGCGAGAGCCGATCACCAGCAATACAAGGTCGGCATCACTTTCGTTGACGAAGTGATGGCCGTCTTTCGCTCCCGCTTTAAATCCTGCGCACTCACCTGCCCGTATGGTCTGCCTTCCCTCGTCAGTAATTAGTACGGCTTCCCCTTCGATCACCCAGACGAACTCGTCTTCGTGCTGGTGCCAGTGCCGTTGTGAGGACCATGCACCCGGCTCGATGCGTACCAGATTGACACCAAACTGGGTCAGATCTGCGGCTTTGCCGAGTGCCTGGGAGTGTTTGTCCTGACAGCGCTGGTCGTGGGGAGATGGGTAGCGGCTGCCATGCGTAGTGGGGCATTCTTTAATATTTATAACTGTCACAGTCTTTCCCTGGAATGATGCAAACCCTATGGTATCCGATCTGGTCCGGACGTCGTTGGAGTTCACCAGAATTGCTGACAATCCCTTGTTGCCAGATTGACAAGCATCCTGGCTCAGACCGCCAGATACCGCACGATACCGGCCGCAGCCTCGCGTCCCTCAAAAACAGCGGTTACCACCAGATCCGAGCCTCGGACCATGTCCCCGCCGGCAAACACCTTCGGGTTTTGTGTCTGTTGGGCGCTACGGCCGTTGCCGCTTACGGTAACCAGGCCACGGGACTGCAGGCCAATATCGTGATTGGCAAACCAGTCAGCTGGGCTGGCACCGAAACCGAAGGCTACGATGACTGCATCGGCCGACAATAGCTGCTCTGTGCCGGGAATGTTCTCCGGCCGTTGTCGACCGTCGGTGGCCACAGGCCCAAGCCGTGTCTCAATAACCCGGACCGCGGTGACATGCTCGTTACCCACAATTTCAAGCGGCTGTTGATTGAAAAGAAATCGCACCCCTTCTTCTTTGCTGTTCTGCACTTCGCGGCGTGAGCCGGGCATATTGATTTCATCTCGCCGGTAAACGCAGCTCACCTCGGCCGCGCCCTGACGTATCGCGGTCCGTACACAGTCCATTCCCGTGTCACCACCGCCCAACACGATGACTCTTTTGCCGCCAAGGTCGACGTGCGACCCGGTTTGTTGATCAAATCCGAGTTCCCGATTAATACTGGACAGGAGGTAGGGCAGAGCCTCGTGGACGCCACTCAGGTTCTCACCCGGAAAATCACCTTTGATGAAGGTATAGGTGCCCATGCCGAGGAATACGGCATCAAATTCGTCCAGCAATTCCTGAAACGGCTTGTCGGTACCGATTCGCGTATTCAGTACGAATTTAACGCCCATTCCTTCGAGAATGTCTCGCCGCGCCCTGACCACGGCCTTTTCCAGTTTGAAGGATGGAATACCAAATGTCAGAAGACCGCCAATCTCCGGGTGGGCGTCGTAGACGATCGAACGTACGCCATTTCGTGCTAGCACATCCGCTGCCGCCAGACCGGCCGGCCCTGCACCAACAATGCCGACCTGCTTTCCGGTATCCACAATTCGTGACAAATCAGGTCGCCAGCCTTGCTTCAGTGCCTCGTCGGTGATGTATTTTTCGATACTACCGATGCTGACGGCCCCACTGGCATCGTCCAGTGTGCAGGCACCCTCGCACAATCTGTCCTGTGGGCAAATACGGCCGCAAATTTCCGGGAGTGAGTTGGTCTGGTGCGACAATTCCGCTGCCGCAAACAGTTGGCCTTCTTCAATCAGTTTCAACCAGTCCGGAATGTAGTTGTGAACCGGACATTTCCACTCACAATACGGATTGCCGCAGTCAAGGCATCTTCCAGCCTGGCTGCCGGCATCGGCTGCATCGAAAGAGGCGTAGATCTCCCCGTAGTGTCGAATTCGAATCTCGGCAGAATCTTTTGCCGGATTACGTGCCGGCACCTCAAGAAATTGCAGTGGGTGTTTTGACACAGGCCTCAGGCCGCCTCGCGCAGTGCATCAATCAGTGAATCGAGTTCCGCAACCTTCGGCTTGACGACCCAGAATTTGGGCAGGTAGTTACGATATTCCTCGAGCAGTTCACGACCCCACTGGCTGCCTGTACGGCTTACGTGTTCTTCGATCAACGTTCTCAGGTGATGGAGGTGAGCCTCCATGTTCTCCGGGGTAATGCGGTGAATGTCGATAAGCCCATGGTGATACCGATCGACGAATTGACGATCGAGATCGAGGACATAGGCGAAACCACCAGTCATGCCGGCACCGAAATTGATACCGCTTCTTCCGAGCACGACCACGCAACCATCCGTCATGTATTCGCAGCAATGATCACCGACGCCTTCAACCACGGCCGTCGCGCCGGAATTGCGTACCGCAAACCGCTCACCCGCCTGACCTGCCGCGAATAGCTGGCCACCGGTTGCGCCATAAAGGCAGGTATTGCCGATAATGGCGGAATCTTTCGCGTCAAACAGGCTGTTCGCCGGTGGTTGAATGACTATGCGACCACCGGCCATGCCTTTGCCGACATAGTCGTTGGCGTCACCGCGCAGTTCGAGGTTGACTCCCGCAACGTTCCACACACCAAAACTTTGCCCTGCCGTTCCATGCAGGCGTATCGTCAGCGGTGCGTCTGCCATACCGAGATTGCCGTATTTGCGGGCAATCTCGCCGGACAATCTCGCTCCAATGGAACGGTCATCATTACGAATGGCAAACTCAAACTCGCCGCCACTTTTTGCCTGGATTGCCGGCATGACGGCTTGCAGCATCGACTCTGCCAACACACCCTTGTCAAACGGTTCATTCTTCGGCTCATTGCAAAACCGGGCTTTGTCGTTGCCGAGGCCCTGGTCATACATGAGCGGGCCAAGATCCAGTCGACCATGTCGCCGGGTTTCGCCGGGTAGCTGTTCCAGCATATCCACTCGACCAATGATGTCTTCGAGTCGCGTCACTCCGAGCTCTGATAAAAGTGCGCGTACTTCCGTGGCAACGAAACGGAAATAGTTCATGACCATCTCGGGCAGCCCGATAAAGTACTCGCTGCGGAGAACTTCATTCTGGGTCGCGACACCTGTTGCACAATTGTTGAGATGACAAATTCGAAGATACTTGCAGCCGAGCGCGACCATCGGACCGGTGCCAAAGCCGAAGCTCTCGGCACCCAGTATGGCAGCCTTGATAACGTCCAGACCGGTTTTGAGGCCACCATCGGTTTGCAGGCGCACCTTGTGCCGCAGGTCATTGGCGCGTAACACCTGATGCGCTTCTGACAGGCCAAGTTCCCACGGACTGCCGGCATACTTGACTGACGTTAGTGGGCTTGCGCCGGTTCCACCGTCGTATCCGGAAATCGTAATCAGATCTGCATAAGCCTTGACGACGCCGGCGGCAATCGTGCCGACACCGGGTTCGGACACCAGTTTTACCGAAACCAGCGCTTCGGGATTGACCTGCTTCAGATCGAAGATTAATTGTGCAAGATCTTCGATGGAGTAGATGTCGTGGTGAGGCGGTGGTGAGATGAGTGCGACACCCGGCTTCGCATAGCGCAGGTCTGCAATCATTTTTGTGACCTTGTGGCCGGGCAGTTGACCGCCTTCACCTGGTTTAGCGCCTTGCGCGATTTTTATCTGGATGACCTCGGCATTCACCAGGTATTCGGCTGTTACGCCAAAGCGGCCGGAGGCGACTTGCTTTATCTTGGAAACACGTTCGGTATTGTAACGCGCCGGATCTTCGCCGCCTTCGCCTGAATTGGATCGTGCCCCAAGGCGATTCATGGCAATGGCGAGTGCTTCATGCGCCTCCGGTGACAGGGCACCCAGTGACATTCCGGCACTATCAAAGCGCGACAGAATATTCTCAACGGATTCGACGTCTTCAAGTGGTGTCGCGGGACCAACAGGGTTTGCCTTGAGCAAGTCGCGGAGTGTCGCTGCGGGTCGGTCGTTTACCAGCGCCGCGTACTGCTGGTATTTTTCATAGCTACCCGAGCGTACGGCCGCCTGTAAGCTAGCAATGACATCGGGGTTATAGCAGTGGTATTCACCATTGTGAACGTATCGAATGAGTCCACCCTGGCGAACGGCTTCGCGTGGTTCCCATGCGGCATGTGCGAGCGATAACTGATCATCGTGCAGGTCATCCAGTTTCGCTCCCTGAATTCGGCTGACCGTTCCGGTGAAACAAAGGCCGACTACTTCATCGTGCAGGCCGATGATCTCGAACAACTGGGCACCGCGATAACTGGAAATCGATGAAATACCCATCTTGGACATGATCTTAAACAGGCCCTTGCGAATTCCGCGCCGATAGCTGCGGCCCAGTTGGATACCGATATCTACAGCGCCTTTGCGGCCGAGATTGTGCAGTGCCTGGTAGGCGAGATACGGATAGACAGCTGTCGCTCCGTATCCGATCAGAACGGCGAAATGATGCGGATCACGCGCGACGCCAGTCTCAACCAGGATATTGGCGGCACAACGCAGGCCCGTCCGGACAAGGTGCTGGTGGACAGCGCCGGTCGCCAACAGGGCATGAACGGGCACATAGCCGGGTTTGAGATAACGATCACTGAGCATCAGAAGAAATTTTCCTTCACTGACCGCTTTCTCTGCCTGGTTGCAAATATCGTTGAGGGCATCCGCCAATGAAACATCGTCCGCATAATTCAGATCGATGAAGGCATTGCTGTCCGCAAACATCTCATCACCGAGCAACTGGCGCAACTTTCGCTGCGAGAGCACGGGTGAATTGACGATGACCTGCTTCGCGTGCGCCGGGCCGATGTCGAACAGGCTGCTTTCGCGTCCAATGTTGGTTTGCAAGGACATGACCAGTTGCTCACGGAGAGAATCAATCGGCGGATTGGTCACCTGCGCAAATTGCTGGCGGAAACTGTCGAACAATGAACGGATGTGGCTCGAAAGGACCGACATCGGCGTATCGTCGCCCATCGATCCCACAGCCTCCTGCTCGGCGGCAGCAAGTACCCGCACCACTTCGTTAAGCTCTTCAGTCGAGAAGTCGAACATTTTCTGGTAGCTGACAAGCGTCGCCGGATCCATGGGTTCGGCCGCGATATGAGTATCGATCAGTTCGGAATCGAGGTAGCGGACACCTTGTTTTAGCCACTTCTTGTAGGGAAAGCGGCTCTTCAGATCATCGTGGATATCGTCGTTCGTCAGAAGCTGGCCATTTCGAAGGTCGACGGCCAGCATTTCTCCGGGTCCAAGTCGACCCTTGCTAATTACGTCTTCCGCGGCGTAGTCATATATGCCGATCTCCGAGGCAATCGTTATGTGTCGGTCCCTGGTAATGACGTAGCGAGCGGGGCGCAAACCGTTCCGGTCGAGGCAGCAAGCGGCATAACGACCGTCTGTCAGGACTATTCCGGCCGGGCCGTCCCATGGTTCCGTCTGGCAATCGAAGAACTCATAGAACGCCCGCACATCAGGGTCGAGGTTATCCAGGGCTTGCCAGGCAGGTGGGATGAGGATGCGCATTGACTGCAAGATATCCATGCCAGCCGCGCGCATAACCTCGAGCATGTTGTCGAGACTTGACGAGTCGGACCCCGTCACCGAAATGATCGGGTCGAGATCAGATATGTCCGGCATCTTGTCGGAGCGAAAATTTTCAGCCCGCGCCAAGGCCCAGTTTCGGTTGCCCTGGATCGTATTTATTTCACCGTTGTGTGCAAGGAACCGGAACGGCTGTGCGAGCCGCCATTGGGGGAGGGTATTGGTGGAAAATCGCTGATGGAACAGGCAGACGGATGAGGTAAGCCCCGGGTCTCCGAGGTCCGGATAGAACTCCGCCAGGACCTCCGGCAACACCATGCCTTTGTAGCTAATGGTCGCCGAGGAAAGGCTCGCGATGTAGGCGCTCTCATCAATCAGTGTAAAGTTTTTCTCAGCCCGGCGTCTGGCGAAAAACAATTGTCGGTTAAAGGTGCCTCTTTGCATGCCCTCAGGAGCGTTGACGAAGATCTGCTCGATTCGCGGTAGCGTGCGAAGCGCCATTTCTCCACAGACGCCGGTATTGATCGGAACTTCGCGCCATCCTGCGACCTCCAGCTTGCTGGCAGTGATCGCGGTGTCGATTTCTGCACGGACCCTGGCAGCCTGGGCGGGATCCTGGCTGAGAAAAACCATTCCCGCCGCGAACTTTTCACCCAGCGAGATATCGGATTCAGCGCAGACGTTCCGAAAGAACGTTTCGGGCATCTTGATGAGCAAGCCACAGCCATCACCGGTTTTTCCATCGGCTGCGACGGCGCCACGATGCGTGAGTCGGGTCAACGCTGAAATGGCGGTCTTTACCAGCCAGTGACTCGGTTCATCGTCGATGTTGGCAATGAGGCCGAAGCCACAGCTATCATGCTCGAAGGCAGGATCGTAAAGCCCGGTGCCGAATTTGTCTGTCATTTGCCCCTCGGAGGTCCAACCGTTATGGCGGGCTCCTGTCTGTTTCGAGTCTGAAAATGACGTCATGCTGACGCCGGCCTGGATTATTTCGTGGTCGAGTTTCGCAGCATCACTACGGTGGCAATGACGAACTGCTCTGCGCGTAGCGGCGAGGTTTCGAATATTCGAAGGAACAAGCCGAAGCGAAGAGTATACGACAAGAAACAAGCCATTGACCAATGGTCCTTACGAATGAAACTGTTACTACAAGAAACAAGCGATACCAGTGATCTTGTGTGATCACTCCTTGTAACAAGTCGCGGAGACTTGGAAAATCTGGCGAATTATGCGATTACTATGCGCTGTGCCGGCTTTGTCTGGCACCGGGGTCAGGGCATGTCGTCCTGAAACTCGCAACACTGGGGGAATGACATGCTTGATTTTATTGACAACAAATACACGCTGGCAATTGGCCGCACAATGCTGGTAATGATCTATTTCATCGGCGGGTTTTCATTGCTAAAAGGAAGCCTGCCGATAGATTACGCCGGAGCGAAGGGCATTCCAGAATTCCTGGTATGGCTTGCCTATACACTCAAATTGCTCGGCGGCCTGGCAATCATCGTCGGTTTTCAGACGCGTCTCGCGGCCATGCTATTGGTCATATTTACCTTGAGTACGGCGTTCATTTTTCATCCGTACTGGGCGGACGGGCAATGGAATACCTTCTGGAAGGAAATTTCGATGATTGGCGGACTTCTGATTCTTGCCGTCGTCGGCCCCGGTGAACTTAGCGTCGCCGGTAGCAAGAAATCGGCTTGAACCAATCAAGCCGTTTTCAAATGGATAAGGATTGGCGCGTTTTCGATCCAAATCCGTCGAAGCCGGGCTTCGTTCCACCGCAAGGCGCCGTAGACGCGCATTGTCATGTGTTCGGGCCCGGCGATCGATTTCCGTACTCGCGGCAGCGCAAATATACGCCGTGCGATGCACCAAAAGAGACGCTATGGGAACTCCGGGACTATCTTGGCTTCGAGCGCAATGTGATCGTGCAGGCGACCTGTCATGGCACCGACAACCGGGCACTGGTCGATGCTCTGTTGCAGTCGGACGGGCGAGCCCGCGGTGTTGCTTCTGTTTCGCCAGACATAGGCGATGCGGAACTGGATTCACTGCACTCGGCCGGTGTTCGGGGTATTCGTTTCAATTTCGTGAAACGACTTGTTGAATCATTGCCGCGAGAATCATTGCAGTCACTCGCGCTGCGGATTCAACGTTTGGGCTGGCATATCGTCATTTATTTCGAGTCGCAGGACCTGGCAGACCTGGGAGATTTTTTCGCCTCATTGCCCACCGCCGTGGTGATCGACCATATGGGTCGACCCGATATCACGCAGAGTGCTGATGGCGAATCGTTCGATCTTTTCGTGCGCCTGATGCAGGAGAACGAAAACTTCTGGTGCAAGGTGACTTGTCCTGACCGCCTGTCCGGGAGTGGTCCACCGGCCTACGAGGACGTCATTCCGTTTGCGAGGCGCATTGTTGAGACCTTCCCGGATCGGGTGTTATGGGGAACTGACTGGCCGCATCCCAATTTGAAATCGCATATGCCGGATGATGGCCAACTCGTAGATTTTATTCCAAAAATCGCACCAACAGAGCATTTACAAAAGAAGTTGCTGGTCGACAATCCACTTCGACTCTACTGGCCGGAAGAAACGGCAGCGGAACACAAGGAATAGTAATGAAAGTCATCGTTGCCGGCGCCGGCGCGTTCGGTCTCAAACATCTCGATGGAATCAGGAAGATCCGTGGAATCGACGTGGTTGGGCTGGTCGGCAGACGTCTGCAACCCACACAGGAGGTCGCTAAACAATACGGCATCGGTTTTGCTACGACGGATCTTGCCGCTGCATTGTCCGTTGAGGGCGTTGAAGCCGCCATACTGTGTACGCCGACCCAGGCGCATGCGGCACAGGCGATTGAATGTCTGAAGGCGGGCAAACATGTGCAGATTGAAATTCCACTGGCAGATTCCTACCACGATGCAAAAGAGGTACATCGGGTGCAGCAGGACACGGGACTGGTTTGCATGGTCGGCCATACGCGGCGTTTCAATCCGCCACACCAGTGGGTGCATCGACGCGTGCAGAAAGGTGAACTCAGGATTCAGCAAATGGATGTCCAGACCTACTTTTTTCGCCGCAAGAATATCAACGCGTCAGGTGCGCCTCGTTCATGGACGGATCATCTGCTTTGGCACCATGCGGCCCATACCGTCGACTTGTTTCAATATCAAACAGGCGAAAAAGTCGTTGCGGTCCATGGGATGGAAGGTCCGCACCATCCGGAGCTCGGGATTGCCATGGACATGTCGATTCAGTTGAAAACTGAAAGAGGCTCGATCCTGACGCTTTCACTGTCTTTCAACAACGACGGTCCACTTGGGACCTGTTTTCGTTATATTTGTGACAATGGCACGTACATCGCTCGTTACGACGATTTGCTTGATGGTAATGAAATGCCCATCGACGTTTCCGACATGGATGTGTCGTCAAATGGCATTGAGTTGCAGGACAGGGAGTTTATTACGGCGATCAAAGAAGGGCGTGAACCCAATGCGTCGGTGGGGAAGGTGCTGGAATGTTACCGCGTCCTCGAGCAGGTTGAGCAACAGTTCGGCCAGGCTTGAATCATTGCGTTACAGGACATTTTTCGGGAGTAATTAATGCGAGCTAACTTGGGCGACTACAAGGTTCTGACTTTCGACTGTTATGGCACGTTGATCGACTGGGAGAGCGGGATCTGGGACGCGCTGCAGCCACTGCTCATGGAAAATGAGCGTCAGGACATTCAGCGAGAGCGAGCCCTGCAGGTCTACGCGGAACTCGAGAGTCAACAGGAGCGCGAAACACCCGGGATGTTGTATACGGATTTGCTCACTCAGGTTCACAAACAGTTTGGGGTGAGCTTCGAACTTCAAAATAATGACAGAATGGCTGCCAATTTTGGCGCGTCAATTTCCCATTGGCCGGCTTTTCCAGACACGGCCGACGCGCTAAGATATCTGAAGACGCGTTACAAACTGGTTATTCTGTCCAATGTAAGTCGCGAGGGTTTCGCCGCCTCAAATCGCAAGTTGGGTGTTGAGTTCGATGCCATTTATACGGCCGAAGACATTGGTTCCTACAAACCGTCTCCGGCCAATTTTGAATACCTTTTCGATCACCTGCGGCAAGATCTCGACCTGGGGCGAGCGGATATTCTTCATACCGCTCAAAGTCTTTTTCATGATCATGTCCCCGCGAGGCAGTTTGGACTGGCAAACGCCTGGATTGATCGACGATGCCTGTCGAAATCCGGTGAGTGGGGCGCGACGGCACAAGTGAGCGTGCGTCCGGAACACGATTTTTTGTTTTTCTCGATGGGGGAAATGGCGGAGGCGGTTCGAGCGGGATAGCTTTCGAGCGTGTGCTTACAATGCTTGCCCTTGCATGCTGCCGACCAGTTTCGCGGCGTCCATATCGTAGACTGAACAGATCACTTCACGATCTTTCCGTTTCCAGCTTTGAACGGATGGGTACATCGCGAAAACATCCAGAGAAGAGGATGCATATTCCAGACCAACAAAGGACTCAAAACGCTGCATGCAGGACTCGTTCGCGAGGTCGCTCATGGCGTCTCCGCCGGGATAGTCGCTGATGGTGACGTCAAAAACAGCGTAGGCCTCATTGTCGTGAGGTTCGGCACAAGGCACTCCGGGAAGGCTGCTGACTTCTTCATCCATCGAGTCAGTGTCGTCGAAACAATCGCCCACTTTGACTTGAAACGCATTGACCGTTCCTTCGCCAACTATTGCGCCGCTATCATCACGATTGGCTTTGGTTGCTGCACCGTAGGCCGCAAATCCTATTGCAGCCAGTATGTAAATGCCCCAGGTTTTCATGGCGACGCCCTCTTGTAACAATCCTTGTCAAGAGCGCCAGTGTGGCTGAAAGTCGCTGCCAATCAAGGACCTGTGTCGCTATTTTGAGCCATCGAGCAGTTGGGTAAACTTCATGCGCCACGCCGTCGACGGTTTGTCCGCCTGGGTGTTCGCCAGCGCTCCGTGCTCAAGTGGTAGTACGCCGGGAATGCGCTCCAGCATGACTTTGTCTTCGGCTCCGATCATGCGATCAAAAACAACTGTGTCCTCTGATGAGATGCTGAAATCATCATTGCGCCAGACGACAAACGTAAAATAGGATGTGACATCGTCAACCGGGGTCGTCACCAGCAACAGGATATTTTCGAGACCGGTTTCCCATTTTATGGTGCTGCGAACCGCGAACGGCAAACAGAATCCGGTGGTCATCAGTCGATTGACCTCGGTGCCGGACTGTCCCGATGAAATCTCCGCGGAGGGTGGATTCTCCGCGACCACGGCGTATTCGTAGCCGTGAAAACCATTCGGTAAATCCTGCAATTCGATTTTCTCCACCAGGGTTCGCTGGCTGTTGCCGAATGTGCCGGTATGTACCCATGGGAAATGCGCGATATCGAGGAAGTTATCAGTCATCCTTGTTGCTGAAACCGTCCAGGTGTCCACGGGATTATTAATACGGCGAAAAGAGGAATGGGTGTCCTGTTCGATCTCGGGTATGTCTATGGCCGCATCGCCCAGACAGACCCAGACCAGGCCGTAGCGCAACCGGGCCTGGTAGCAGGGCAGGTGGCTGTTTTTTGGAATCGGAAACTTCGGATCGGCCGACGGTATCGATACACATTTCCCGGCTGCGCCAAAGCTCCAGCCATGATAGCAGCAGACCAACTCGCCATCGGTAACGGTCCCGGCAGAAAGAGGAGCCTCACGGTGCGGGCAGCGATCCGGGGCAACGATGACATTGCCCTCTGTATCGCGATAGAGCACCAGGTTCTCGCCCAGCAAGCGGCGGCCTATGACACCATTGGTCACTTCGATTTCGCTGGCTACGACGTGCCAGCAGTTGCGCAGGTTTTGATTGTCGGAGAATGTAGTCACTTTCGGTCCCGGTGTTGGCTTCTTGTAGTGCCTATTCTACTGCGGCATTCCGGTTGAGGTCTATCCTGCCTGAACAATGTCGCGCTACCACAATGCCGGGCCGTCCTTGTATTTTTTCGAGGTTGAGAGCTCGTAGCGGATGCCCTGTCGGAGAGATCAGTCTATTATCTTGTGTAGCGAAAGGATTCTGGAGATTGTCCATGACCAAAAAGCAGGTTCAAGCCGACCGCGATGGTGTTGCTGCCACCGATGTCGACCACGTGGGCGCTGTGGATTACGAAAATGTCGCCGACGACTACCTGGAAAAGAGACAACTGAAGAGAGGTGCAGCCGGTTGGGTCTTGCTTGCGGGCCTCGGCGTGTCTTACGTTATTTCCGGAGATTTTGCGGGTTGGAATTTTGGACTGGAGCAGGGCGGCTTTGGTGGCCTGCTGATCGCCACACTGCTCATGGCGGTCATGTACACGTTCATGGTATTGGGCGTGGCCGAACTATCTTCAGCCATTCCAACGGCGGGTGGCGGTTATGGTTTCGCGCGCCGCGCGATGGGACCGTTGGGTGGTTTTCTCACCGGGACGGCCATCTTGCTCGAATACGCCATTGCGCCTGTGGCCATCGCCATTTTTATCGGTGCCTATGTCGGCGAATTGCTGGGGATAGACGGTCCACTGGTGTATGCGGCTTTTTACATTGTCTTTATAGGCATTCATCTGGTCGGTGTTGGTGAAGCGCTCAAGATCATGTTAGTGATTACGGCTGTGGCGGCTCTTGCACTACTGGTGTTCATCCTGGGCATGATCCCGCATTTCGCATTTTCCAATCTTACGGATATTGCCGTGAACGAATCGGCGCTGGGTAGCAGCGCGTTTATGCCGCAGGGTTATGTGGGCATCTGGGCGGCGATTCCCTTTGCCATGTGGTTCTTCCTTGCGATTGAAGGTGTGCCGCTGGCGGCCGAGGAAACCCGCAATCCGGCCCGCGATATGCCGCGCGGAATCATTACGGGGATGATTATCCTGCTGGTTTTTGCGGGATTGATTTTGGTTCTGGCACCAGGAGGTTCGAGTGCGGAATTGATGAAAAATCATGGAGCGCCTTTGGTGGGGGCGTTGCAGCATGCCTATGGCGACAGCGCCTTCATCGTAACGTTCGTGAATGTGGTGGGCCTGGCCGGGCTGGTGGCCAGTTTTTTTTCCATTATCTTCGCTTACTCGCGGCAGGTATTCGCTTTGTCGAGAGCCGGCTACTTGCCGAAGTGGTTGTCCGTGACGGGAGCAAACAAGGTGCCTGTCATGGCACTGATCGTGCCTGGTGTACTTGGTTTTCTGTTGTCCCTGACGGGGGAGGGAGACCTGATGATCACAATCGCCGTGTTTGGTGCGACGATTTCTTACGCCATGATGATGTTGTCGCATATCATTCTGCGTAGCAAGGCTCCGGAAATGGAACGGCCTTATCGGACTCCGGGCGGAGTATTGACCACAGGCATCGCAATGTTGCTATCGCTTATTGCGCTCGCGAGCACATTTGTCGTGAGTCAGGAGGCGGCAATGTGGGCGGCCGTGTTCTATGTCGTGATGGTGGCCTACTTCATGTTCTATAGTCGACACCATCTGGTGGCCACAGCGCCGGAAGAAGAGTTTGCGGCTATCGCCAGGGCCGAAGCGGAGTTGCAATGACGTACACAGGCTTACAAGGGTGCAAAATATGATGATGCCAAGAGGTGTGAAAACGGCAACGGATGCAGCGAAGATAGTCAGGTCGCACGAACTGACCCACGTGAAAGTCGGCCTTTTCGACAACGACGGCATCATGCGTGGCAAATACATGAACGTGGATAAATTCATATCCGCACTCGATGAAGGTTTCGCCTTCTGCGATGTAGTGCTTGGCTGGGACTCTCACGATCAGTTGTATGAAAATGTCGATGTCAAATACACCGGCTGGCACACCGGTTATCCTGATGCACCGGTGCGAATCGTCCCGGACAGTTGCCGGAGTATTCCGTTTGAGGATGACATGCTGTTGTTTCTGTGTGAGTTCGATGGCGATGCGGCCAAAGTCTGCCCGAGAAACCTTCTGGCACGGGTGCTAAAAAGAGCCGCCGATCTCGGCTTTGACGCTTATGCGGCCTTCGAATACGAGTTTTTCATGTTCAATGAAACACCCGATTCAGTTCGTGCGAAAAACTACCGCGATCTGACATCGATAACACCGGGTTTCTTCGGCTATTCAATGCTGCGTAACTCGGTACACGCGGAGCTATATCATGGTTTGCTGGAGTTGTGTGGGCAGATGGACTTCCCTGTTGAAAGTCTGCATACGGAAACCGGCCCGGGTGTCATTGAGGCGGCCTTGGTGTTCGATAATGCAGGCGATGCTGCGGATAAAGCGGCCTTGTTCAAGACGTTCACTAAAGTATGGGCGCAGCGCAACGACATGATGGCAACCTTCATGGCGAAGTGGTCCAACGACTACCCGGGCCAGTCCGGGCATATCCATATTTCATTGCGGCATAAAGACAGCCCGCAATCGGCATTTCACGATTCACAGCAAGCCATGAACATGAGCGTGACGCAACGACAGTTTCTGGCCGGACAGCAAAAACTGATGCCGGAAATGTTGGCCATGCTGGCACAGACGGTCAACTCCTATTCGCGGCTGGTGCCCGGTTTCTGGGCACCGACGGACGCCACCTGGGGCTGCGAAAATCGCACGACGGCACTACGGGTGATTCCGGGCAGTGAAAAATCGCAACGGATCGAATATCGACTGGGTTCCGCTGACGCTAATCCCTATATTGCGCTGGCCGCGTCATTGGGAGCCGGTTTATACGGTATCGAGCACGAGCTGGAACCGACCAAGATGGTGACGGGTAATGCCTATGAGCAACAGCATCCGAAGCATCTGGCCTTGCCGCAAAGCCTGGGCGCCGCGGCGGCTGCGCTGCACGGGTCGGCAGCAGCGCGCGATTTGTGCGGTGATGAATTCGTGGAACATTATGCGGCCAGTCGGGAATGGGAGGAACGTGAGTTTCGTAAACACATTACTGACTGGGAGCTGTCGCGGTATTTTGAGATTATTTAGGGTTTACCGTGGGTTTTTCGAATCCGGCGGGCGACACGGGGAATGTTTGGCTGGATCGCGCGTCAGGTCGCGCTCCTACCGCTATTCTATTGGCCCTGCTGTAGGAGCGCGACCTGACGCGCGATCCCTCAATACTAAAAGACACTCTTGAGCTGAAAACATGAACCGCCACAACGCCAACTGGAATTACCCGACCGACATTCGCGTCGGATCTGGCCGAATAAAGGAGCTGCCCGAAGCGTGCCGACACCTGGGCATGCGAGCACCGTTGCTGGTCACCGATCCGGGCCTCGCCGCCTTGCCCATCATCGATGCGGCGTTGGCAGATTGCCGTGACTCCGGCCTCGATTGTGGTCTCTTCGCTGAGGTACATGGTAACCCGACGGGAACCGACGTAGAAAAGGGTGTTGCCGAATTCAAAAATAGTGGTCACGACGGAGTGATTGCGTTCGGCGGCGGTTCCGCTCTCGATGCGGCCAAGGCGGTCGCATTGATGGTTGGGCAGGAGCGGCCAATATGGGATTTCGAGGATGTCGGCGACAACTGGACGCGCGTTAACGAAGCGGGCGTTGTGTCGATCGTTGCGGTGCCGACCACGGCCGGGACGGGTTCTGAAGTGGGACGTGCATCCGTCATTGTGGATGAAGACAGGCGAGTGAAGAAAATCATCTTTCACCCGAAGATGCTGCCGGCCATGGTCATTCTCGATCCGCAACTAACGGTAGGCTTGCCGCCAAACCTGACGGCGGCGACGGGCATGGATGCACTCTCTCATTGTCTTGAAGCGTTCTGCGCACCTTTCTATCATCCGATGGCGGCGGGAATTGCCATCGAAGGCATCCGACTGGTGCGACAGAATTTGCCACGCGCTGTGAGTGACGGTACCGACATCGAAGCCCGTTCACAGATGCTCGTTGCAGCCAGCATGGGCGCGACTGCGTTTCAGAAAGGACTGGGCGGTATGCATGCGCTGGCACATTCGCTGGGCGCGCTGTATGACGCTCATCATGGCCTGCTCAATGCGATACTCATGCCCTATGTGCTTAAGGAAAATCGAGACGCGATTGACGCGCGAATTGAGCGCCTCAGCCGTTATCTGGGCTTGCGGGAGCCCGGCTTTGACGGTTTTCTGGCCTGGGTCGTCGAGTTTCGCGAGAAACTTGGCATCCCGTACAGCCTGGCCGAAATCGATATCGGTGAAAATGATGCCAAAAAAGTAGGTGCGATGGCCGCCCGGGATCCTTCTGCGGGCGGCAATCCGGTTCCCTTGAGCGAGGATCAATACAGTGCGCTCTTCGTTCGCGCCGTGCGGGGTGAACTGTGAAGATCGGAATTTTACAGTGCGATGACGTGGCCGACGAGTTGCTGGACGAATTCGGCAACTATCCAGCCATGTTTGAGGCAATGCTGAGTGACGTTGCTCCCGAGCTTCAATTCCAGATCTATCGGGTCGTGAACGGTGATTTTCCGGACAACGTGCACGAATGTGATGGCTATATCACCACGGGCAGTCGTTACGGAGTCAACGATGACTTTGCGTGGGTCGAGGAGCTTGAAGAATTTGTCACAGTGCTCGATGGAAATAAAATCAAGTTCGTCGGTATCTGTTTTGGTCACCAGATGCTGGCTAAAGCGCTTGGCGGGAAAGTGGAGCAATCGGACCGCGGTTGGGCGGTCGGTGTGTCCTGCAATCGAATTGACGTGCGTAAGGACTGGATGACGCCGGGTCAGGAGCCGCTCAATCTGGTGGTGAGCCATCATGATCAGGTTACTCGATTACCTGAGAACATCGAAGTGCTGGCAAGCAGTGATTTCTGTTCCTACTACATGTTGCAGTATGGGGAGCATATGATGAGTGTGCAGGGACATCCGGAGTTTAGTAAGGCGTATTCCAATGCATTGATGGACAAGCGCGCGAATTTGATACCCGCAGTTAGAATACGGAAAGGGAAGGATTCACTGACGAAGGACGTCCACGCTGAGTTGATGATGCACTGGATTGTCAATTTTTTCGGTGCGAACAGGGCGCAGGAAATACGTCTGTAAGAGTCTCTCGGGCGGATAGCCCAATGGGCGGTTCAGAATACGCCACTATCTGCCGATAACGTCTCATACAGTCTGTCTTTTTGGGACGGAACTCCGAAACAGGGCCACATGAAGAAAAATCGCACCTATTATCAAGTTCTCTACGTGCGTGCTGATGCGCCTCCGGAAATCATCAAGTCCAGCTATCGTACGCTGATGCAGCAATTGAATGCGCACCCGGATCGTGGCGGAGACTCGGAAGAGGCCGCTTTGATCAATCGTGCCTACGCGGTGCTGACCGATGCCGCGAAACGTGCTGACTATGATCGGGAAATTAGCGTGCAGATCGAAACACCGACCGCGGCGCCTGCCAAAGCGCGTAAAGCCGGGCCCAGGCCTAAAGTTGGTTCCGCCTGTCCATTTTGTTCCACCGTACACCGACACAAAGAAACCATACCACCTGACGCCGAATGTGCTTCTTGCAATAGCCCGCTAAGCCTGGCTGGCCGGGATTTGGTTGACAAGACGGGCTTGCGAGAAACGAGCCGCATCGACAAGTGCGAAAAACTGTCTTTTTATCTCCAATGGCCTCAGCCGCAACCGCATATTGGAATTACTGCGGATATTTCACCACGCGGCATGATGTTCGAAGCATCGATGGAATTGAGGGTCGACAGTATTCTGAAAATCGAATGCTCGCGATTCAGCGCGATTGCGCATGTCGTTACCTGTCGTGATGCGGGGACGTTCCTGGTTCCAAAGTGGAAAGTCGGTGTCCAGTTTGTGACCTTGCAGTTCAAATCATCGCGCGGGACTTTTATCAGCGATATTGCGTAAGTCGGGCAATGGCGTGAGTTCGCAGGCGATGCCTGGTGCAAGCGGTCGGAAAATCGGAGCTGCGATACTATCCCACTACTTATTGATACCCACGTGCCTGCAGCTTGAACAGATGGGCATACCGCCCATTTTGTTCGAGCAGACTCTCATGATTACCTTGTTCAAGTATCTCGCCATCCTGAATGACAATAATTTTCTTCGCGGCGCGGACTGTTGAGAAACGGTGTGATATCAGAATAGTCATCTTGCTATGACTCTCGGTTCGAAAGTGATCAAAGATTTCCGCTTCTGAGGAGGCGTCCATGGCGGCGGTGGGTTCATCGAGTACCAGGATATCGGCATCGCTGCGCATGAAGGCTCGTGACAGGGCAATTTTCTGCCATTGCCCGCCGGAAAGTTCGCGGCCGTCTTTGAACCAGCGACCCAACTGGGTCTGATAGCCCTTTGGCATTTCCTCAATGAACGATGCTGCCATGCCGGTCGTTGCGGCTTTGGACCAACGGTCCGTGTCGTCGAAGTAACGCTCATCGCCGGCGCCAATATTCTCGCCCGCCGAAAACTGGTAGCGCCCAAAGTCCTGGAAAATGACGCCAATGCGTTGTCGCAGCACGTTGATGTCCCATTCCTTCAGGTCGAGCCCATCAAGCAGGATGCGGCCTTCGGTAGGCTCGTAGAGCCGGGTCAGTAATTTAATCAGGGTGGTCTTGCCGGAACCGTTTTCTCCGACCAGTGCCAGGCTTTCGCCCGGTTTGAGGGACAAGCTCACATCATGCAAGGCGTCGCTGCTGGCGCCGGGGTAACGGAACGAGACATGTTCGAACTCGACGCCCCGCTGCGGGTCAGCGCCATGGTCTGCGGTGCCGCTGCGCATGGTCACTGCTTGCCCAAGGTAGTCGTACAAATTTGAGAGGTACAAATTATCTTCATACATGCCGCTTACCGCGGACAAGCTCGCGGCAACTGCCGACTGACCCTGCCGGAACAGGACGAGATACATCGTCATGGCGCCAAGGGAGATCTCACCGTTGATGGTGGTAATGACGATCCACGCATAAGCACCGTAAAAAGCGGCCGTTGAAATCAGGCCCAGGATGAAACCCCAGCCATCCCGACGCAATGTGAGGCGGCGGTCCTCGACAAAAAGCTTCTTGAAAATATCCCGGTAGCGCTTAAGTAATCTCGGCCCAAGTTGAAACAGCTTTACTTCCTTGATGCTGTCTTCGCGGGCGATGACTGTTTCAAGGTACATCTGCATGCGGGTTTCGGGCGAGCGCCAGCGGAACAACTGAAATGCCTCTCCCGAGAATTTTGCTTCGGCGAAAAATGATGGCAGGCCGGCACCAATTAAAATAACGACAGCCCACGGAGAAAAGGCGAACAGCAAAACGGCATAGCTAACCAGAGATATGCCATTTTGTACCAGCGAAAAGGTGCGATTAACCAGGCTCAACGGCCGTCTGGAGGCCTCTCGCCTCGCCTGTGTCATCTTGTCGTAGAACTCGGAGTCCTCAAAATTCTCAAGCTGCATGGTGAGTGCTTTTTCGAGGATCATGACGTTGACGCGTTGCCCGAGGAGCGCCCGCAACAAAGACTGGCTTGCAGAGAGTCCGCGCTGGCTGGCAGCAATCAACGTGACGACCGCCGCCTCCATAGACACGAGCCACAGCACCTCACGTATCTCATGCTCGGGTGAATTCATGGCGGCTACCACGGTATCGACAATGAGTTGCCCGATGTAGGCGACCACGGCCGGCAACACACCGGCGACGAGGGTCAGAACGGCTAGCGCAAGCGTCAGCCCGCGACTGGTTGTCCAGACGAGATCCAGCGCGCGCCGGCTGTAGCCGAAAACGCCGTGAGCGCGTTCTATGAAACCGACGGCTTCGCTAGTGTCAGCCGCCACTTCGTTGTTCCAGGGACGCTTCAATGACGTCCTGGTAGGCGAAAATGGCGGGCGTGCCGCCCGTGTGTATGAAGACCAGAGTGGAACTCTTTTTCGTCGCTTTGGCAGCCGCAATTACGGCAGCGAATGCTTTACCCGTATAGACGGGATCGAGCATGAGTCCTTCTGTCTGGGCGCCGAGAATGATGGCGTCCATTGTGGCGGGGTTCGGCATGCCATAGCCGGGCTCCAGGAATTCGTCCAGCAAATGTATGTCCTGTCCGCTCACCTTCGATTCTATCTTCAGCAGACTTGCGATTTGCTGGCAGGTTGTATCAATTCGCGATCGCTGCAGCTCGGCGCTGCGACGTACGCATACGCCAACCACCCGGGTGTCCGATCCCAGTGCGCGCAGTCCGAAAAGTAGCCCGGCGTGTGTCGCCCCGGAACCTGAGCCGACCAGGATGGTATCTACGCTGAGTTGTTGCTCATCAATCTGGCCCAGCAGCTCATTGGCGGCAACGACGTAGCCGAGCGCACCCAGTGGCGGATGTCCGGGAGCGAGCGGAATTACATAGGGTCGGGCTCCAGTTGTCCGCAGATCGTCCGCGATCTCCCTGAGCCTGTGATCGGCACCGACTTCGTCTTCGCCCTCCGGGTAGGAATACAGAGTAGCGCCGAGGAGTTTGCTGATGAACAGACTACCGGAATCATGATAATAAGGGCTGTCAGTCAATACGCGCGCTTCATGTTGAATATGGCACGCCATGCCCAGTTTTCGGGCGCCCGCGGCGGCCATCCGGACAAAATTCGATTGTACGGCACCAGTAATCAATATGGTGTCCGCATCCCTTGATCGAGCTTCACCCAGATAGAATTCAAGCTGTCTCGCTTTGTTGCCGCCGAATGCCAGCCCGGTACAGTCATCTCTCTTTACAAATAGTCGTGCTCCGTCACAATGCCGGGTCAGGTTCGGCATGGTCTCGAGTGCCGTCTCGCCAGAAAAGAGCCTGCTTCGTGGTATTGCGGCAAGGCACCCCAGCGAGGCGGGAAAGGCGGACTCCGTCGAAAGGTTCATACGTTGGTTACCAGATCGTTGCGAGAAGGACGACCACGGTAGCCGTCAGGACAGCGATCAACAAGTGACGAAATACTCGTTCGGAAATTCGCTTGCTGACGAAGCCACCAAATAGAACTCCCGCAATGGTAGCAGGAGAGTACTCAATGCAAATCCAGATTGTATTGCCGTTGATACCGGCGAGGCTAAACTGGAGTAGCAGCGCGACGGTATAGGCGAACACGAACATGAGCAAGATGGTGGCCCGAACGGTCTCCTTGCGATATCCCTTCGCCGACATCCAGGCCGCCGGTACGGGTCCTGGCATGGCCAGACTGCCACCCATGATGCCGGCTATTGTACCAATAGAGATCTTTTGGAAGCGGCCTGATTCAGGCGTCCCGGAAGATGCTGCAACTGGTCTTCCTTTGATGACAGCAATCAGGGTAAAGAGAACCGCCGTAGCCGCAAAGGCTTTCAGCATGCCGATGTTCAGGAGCAGGAAAACCAGCAAGCCGAGTGGCGAGCCGATCGCCACGCCGCCAATTAGTGCTCGCAGCAGTTGCCAGTCGGCTTGCCGTCGAAGTGACGGTGCCAGTGACAAAGCGATTAGCAAGTTGAGGACGATGCTGACCTGAATGGCCGAGTTGTCGTTCAGGACTACCAGGAGAACAGGGCCCGCAATTACACCGAAGCCAATGCCTGTCGCCGCCTGCAAAGCGGCGGCGCTGAAGATGGCGAGGCTTAGAATTAAGAATTCTTGTTCCATTTTTGGTGAACGACCTGGTGAACGACAATGTGCGAAAACTGGTGCTAGTCGTCTTGGTCGATGTGTCTACTGGCTCCCCCATTTCGGGATGTGATGTTCGCCCATCGAAATGCAAATATTTTTCACCTCCGCAAAAGTTTCGAGGCTGAACTCTCCGCCTTCTCTGCCGACACCCGACATCTTTGTACCACCGAAGGGCTGGCGCAGATCGCGAACATTTTGACTGTTGACAAAGACCATACCGGCATCGAGTTGCCGCGACAGGCGATGCACTCGGCTGTTGTCGTTAGTCCAGAGGTAAGCAGTCAGGCCATACATGTTGTCATTGGCCATGCTCAACGCATGGGCCTCATCTTTGAACGGAATCAATGCCGCGACTGGCCCAAATATTTCTTCCTGTGCGCAGCGCATCTTGTTGTCCACATCGGCTAGTACGGTCGGACTCAGGAAGTGACCTTTAGCGAGGTGATCGGGGAGATTGTCGGGCCGGCTGCCGCCGGCCAGGACCCGCGCACCTTCCTCCCTGGCGAGATCGACATAGCCGGACACTTTGTCAAAGTGATCCTTGCTGATTAGTGCACCCACTTTCGTCTGCTCATCCATGGGATCGCCGACTTCTATGTTGCTGGCGCGCGCCGCGAAGTCAGCAACAAACTGGTCATAGATCGTTTCCTGCACAAAGATTCGGGATCCGGCGGTGCAGCGTTCGCCGTTGATCGAAAATATGGTGAACAGCGACGAATCCAGTGCGCGTGATAAATCGGCATCATCGAAGATGAGAACCGGCGACTTGCCGCCCAATTCCATGGACAGTTTCTTGAGTCCCGCATTGCGGGTAATGGTCTCTCCCGTTTTCGTGCCGCCGGTGAAAGAAATCACGCGCACATCGGGATGCTTGACGAGTGCATCTCCGGCCGTGTGCCCCCAGCCCTGAATAATGTTGAGAACACCTGGCGGTATGCCGACGTCCATTGCGATTTCGCCAAGCCGGTGTGCGGTCAATGGCGACAACTCCGACATTTTCAACACAGCGGTGTTGCCCAGCGCTATCGCTGGTGCTACTTTCCAGGTGCCGGTCATGAATGGCACATTCCACGGTGAGATGAGTCCGCAGACACCGACCGGTTGGTACAAGGTGTAATTCAGCATCTGGTCGTCGACCGGGTAGGTGTCACCATTGATGCGCTGAGACATTTCTGCGAAATAGTAGAAGTTGTCGGCTGCGCGAGGAATTAGCTGTTTTCTGGTGACGGAAATGGTCAGGCCGGTGTCGCGGCTTTCCATCTCGGATATTTCGTCAACACTTGCCGCGATCGCATCACCCATTTTTTCGATCAGCTTCGCACGTTTCTTGACAGGCATACTGGCCCAGGCGGGAAAGGCTGCTTTTGCGGCAGCAACGGCCTCGTTCACTTGTACCGCCGAGGCGGCCGAAACTACGTCAAGCACCTCTCCGGTAGCCGGATTGAAATTTTCAAAGGTCTCCTTGCTTTCGACCCAGTTGCCGTTGATCAGATGCCGAATCATTCGGGTTTCTCCAAGTTCATGTGCCGGATATTGTATCGTGATAAGCGGTGAGGCGAGGCAGAAAAACAGCCGCTCACGCGGATGTGTCTAGTCAGGCGAGACAGCAATTGCCTCGATCTCGACCAGGAAAACAGGGCGTGCCAATCGTTCAATCTGAACCAAAGTGCTGGCAGGTGCTTCCGACCCGAAATATTCGCGACGTATGTCCCCGGTTTCGAAGAAAGCCTCGATATCCGTCGTGAAGGTATTGATCTTGACGATATTGGAGAAGTCCGCGCCTTCAGAGGCGAGAATGGTTTTCAGATTTTCCAGAACCTGCCGGACCTGCGCTTTCATATCACCAGCGCCGATGACATTACCGTCGGCATCCAATGATACCTGGCCTGCGATGAACATCAGGCGTTCGAACTTCACCAGGTGGGTATAGGCGGTCGGTTGGGTCATTCCATCCGGATTTGTGCGTTGGACATCGTGGGCATTGCTGACGTTTCCGACCAGCAGGGCAAGACAAAAAAGGGCCGATTTCATTTTGTGGGTCTCCAGTACCGAGTGTGGTAGCGTTGTCAGTTGTTGGACAGACTACCAAGTTTTGGGCAATCCGGTTCAGGACAACGGCATTCTTCGAGGTGCTAACTCATTGTGAAAAAGGTTATTTTCGATACAGACCCAGGCATCGACGACGCCATGGCGCTGCTGTTTTTGCATTACGCTCCGGACGTGGAATTGCGGGCAATTGTGTCCGGCTTCGGCAATGCGAGTATCGAGGATACCACTCGAAATGCGCTCTATATCAAGGAGCGTTTCAACATTGACGCGCCCGTCTATCGTGGTGCCGCTCATCCGCTCGGCGGCGGGTTACCGGTCGACTATCCGGATTTCGTGCATGGTCTGAACGGACTCGGCGATATCGACATGGGCAGACCTCAGTGTCAGACGGAAGAGATGTCAGGGGCGGAAGCAATAGTGGCGCTGGCCCGGGACAACCCGAATCAACTCACCATCGTAGCCGTTGGCAGGATGACCAATTTGGCGGAAGCGCTGGTCCTTTGCCCTGAGCTTCCCGACCTGATTCTTGACGTCGTCGTCATGGGCGGTGCTTTCGGTTTCAATGGGCATTCAGGCAATGTCACGCCTGTTGCAGAGGCCAATATCGCTGGCGATGCCGTGGCTGCAAATATCGTTTTTGGCAGCGGCTTGCCAGTTACGATTGTCGGTCTGGACGTGACTCAGGAAGCGGTAGCCGGTGCCGCGTTCTTCGAGGAGCTGCGAGACAGGTCAGCGGATGCCGGCGCCTTTGTGTTTGCAATAAGTCGTTACTACCTGGAGTTTCACGAAAGAACTCATGGTACGGCGGACTGCCCGATTCATGATTCAAGTGCTGTCGCGTTTCTGTTGCAGCCGGAGGCTTTCGGGACGCAGGAAGGATTCGTTAGTGTTGTGACGGCGGGTGAGAACAAAGGTCAGACAGTTTTCGAGTCAGCGGGCAATGAGGCTGCCACAGATGCCCGGAAAGCAACTCGAATTTGCACCGCAGTTGACGCGGAGGCCGTGCGCCAATTGTATGCCTCAACACTTAGACTAGCGGCCGATGATTTGTAAACGCTCGCGTAAGTAGCTATCGGCGGTATAGCGTGCCGATAGGACATAATTCTTTCTCGGTGCCAGGAAAAACGGAATGGAAAGGCGGGATACATTTGCGGACTCATCGGTCGGATTGATGACGCGGTGCGTGGTTGAGGGGAAATAATCGCCGGTCAATTCTTTCAGCATGTCGCCGGCATTGACGATCAGGTTGCCGTTATTGCTGGCAACATCGAGCCATTCCCCGCGCGAATCTCTGACCTGCAGTCCGGGCTGGTCGGCTACCGGCAGGATAGTCAGAAGATTGATGTCCTCGTGCGGCGCGGCCCGTTCGGCGAGACTGTTCTCCTCGCCGGTGAGGGGTGGGTAATGCAGGATTCTTAGCAGGCTCATTGTTGACGACAGGGCATCGGGCAACGGTTGTGAAAACCGCGCACTGACTTCGTGCGGCGACGCGCTCTGCAACCACGAAAAAAGTGTGTGTCCGAGTTGCATGACAAGCTCACGGTATTCCAGTATCTCGACCTGCAATGCCGCGGGAATTCGACCCTCGGGTACCAGGTGGAAGAATTCCTTGATGTCCTTCGTAGAATGACCTACCGCCGTTTCAGAGACATGCTGCGGGTGAAAACCCTCCTGAGCCGTATTCTTGTCGTCCGGATCGAAAAGGAACTGGTGTTTTTCCTCAGTATTGAAAAACTGTTGCCAGCCGGTATAGATGTGCCCAAGCAGGTCAGCCGGGATTGGGTGATTTTCAAGAACAGCAAAGCCGGTTTCATGCAACGATCGAACGAACTGACGTCCCGCAGTAGCGTCTTGCACATTGATGGTTCTAACGTTCAAAAAATAGCTCCGCTGTTAATCCGACGTGCCGACCGGTGTTTTGTTTAGCCGGATGGCCACGACCAGCAAGACGGTGAGCAAAATGTAACAGGCCGTGCTGAATTGTAAGACAAAGTGATTGCTGGTTGCTGCCACAATCCGGCTTGTGACCCAGGGGCTGACAGCGGTGCCAATACTGCCACCCAGCAGCAAGGTCGATATGAGCCGAGCCGTGGGTACTTGAATCATCTGGGTCGCAAATGACAGCACTATTTTCAGGAGTCCCATATTAGCGAAGCCCCATACGGTGGCCAGTATAATCAGACCATCGATGTCGCCGTAGAGCCAGAGCGGGATTGAGGACAGGCTGGAGCCAATACCGGCGATCAGGGCCAGGCGCCGAACACCGATCTTCAGGACCCACCAGGCAACGAATATTTGCGCGGCGAACATACCGGTCCAGAACTGGCTGACCAATTGACCGGCCTGGTCGCGAGGTGCACCCAGTTGAGTCTCTGCATAGTTTGGTAGCCACCAAAGCATGGAGTACTGACCCAGCGTATAGAGAAAGAGGGCGAATACGCACAACCAGACCGATATTGGCCAGGGCGTTCGACTATGGTTCGTTGTGGTATCGGTCGTGGTCTTGGGAAAGGTCGAAAAAACAGCCAGCAAGACGATGGCAGCTGCAATCAGCGCAACGAATTGGTAGGTTCCGGACCAGTGGAAAGCACGGGCGACCAAAAGGACCGCCACCCAGGAACAAACGATTCCCGCGACGCTGAATGAGCCGTCGGTAATGACCAGCATGGACGCTCGGCGATCCAGTTCATAGGTCCTGGAAATGGTCAGAGCGGCCCCGGCAAGTCCAATGCCGCAGCAGATACCCACCAATCCGAGTGCGGGCCAGACGAGGTAGATGTTGTCGTGCAGTGAAAATGACAGCAGGCAGCCAAAGAGCAGGCTATACAGGCCGATCATCAACTTTTTTAGCGGGACCCAGTCAAACACCAGCAAGGCGATAATCGAACCAATGAGAATGCCGACCGTGAGCCAGCTGAAGTGCGCCGTGATCTCGGTGATGGGTTGCCCAAAATACTCGGACATGGGGGTAGAAATGATGCCGATAGGCGCCAGCATCCCGGACATGACGAAATAGGCCAGGAAGCTAACGAGTGTGATGCGGTGGCGGTTGTTCAAGCTACTGCGCGCCAGGAAAAGCGCTAAAGCCAGCCATGTAACGGTCCCAGCCACTGCTGTGCTGATCCACGCTATCCTGTTTCCGGAATTTGCTGTGATTGAGATCAATTTGGGTTCCACTGTCGATCTCCGAGAAACCCACGTCAATCTCCGTCACCTCTCCATCCCCGTTCCATTCCCAGGTATGTTGATAGGTTTTCTGAATTTTCATGGCTTCCTCACTTTGGTGGTTCCGGGTGAAACGCGATGAATCCGGACCATTGCACTTGCTCACCCCCGGCGGTTTCCTGTTCGCATTCCTGGCAACGATTGAGCCATGCGAACAACTGCTTGCGAAGGTCCTTGATGTCTCGCTCTGTGGCGCGCACGGAGAATTTCAAAAAACTGGCTTGCAGATCTTCGTCCTCCGGCGGGTTGGCCTGTACTTCGTTTATGGCAGCACGGATCTCGCTGTAACTGCTCTTAAGCAAGTCATCGAGGAGGGCAGCGCCACCTTCGTTGGGCGTAGCGAAGAGATCGGGATGGATCTCAAAACGTTTCGCGACCGCGAGGAAGTATTTCTCAACCGTGCCACGCTTTGGTTTTTCCTCGACCAGTTTGATAAGTCCGGCGTCACGCAACGCATCGACGTGCCGGTAGAGCTTGGTTGGTTTTTCACCCAGCACCTCGGCCACCTGTTTGGTTGTGCGCGCGTCAGTTGCGAGTTCCTGAATGATTCGCAGTTTTAGGGGATCGGCCAGAAGGCGCGCCTGAGCGACGCTGGTGACCGTAAAAATTGGAGAATTACTCATATGTTTCAATCATATTTTATTATTCACGAAAAAGTGAATAATGTCGAAGAGGTTTTATGGCGGGGCTTCCTGATTCTGTATCTCAGCCAATTTATGCCTGTTTGGGTCGCGGCCGTGGTCAGCGGAGTCTCTTTCGGCCTGGCCCACGCCTACCAGGGGCGGGCGGCATTTGATCTGCTGCGTAGGAGGCCACGCGGCGGGAAGGCCTCCGCAGTGCCTTAGAAGACCGGCTTGTCCCGGTATCGCCTGAGCCGTGTCATGGAAGCGCTCGCGCATTGACTCTGCCATGAAACGTGTCTAGCGTTGGATTACCCGAAAATTCAACGTCTATGAGTGAAACTGCGCCTTGAGGAAAGACAACTACGATCTGGAGGTCACCTGCTCCAGCGACGCTGCATTGCTGGCGTATCTCGCCGGTATCGAATGTGCACTGCGTTTCGATGCGCCGGGTATCAGCGAACTTACCGAGGCCATCACGGAGGACGAGGATTTTGCGCTGGCCCATGCGACGCTCGCGCGACAATTATTGATTCACGGCTTGCGGCGCGAATCGGCGCATCACATGAAGAAGGCGCTCGCCTTATCGGCCAATGTGTCGCCGCGAGAGCAGGCTGCCATTGACGTCATTGAGCGAGCCTGCAGAGCCGATCCACAGGCCATCAAACTTGCCAGGCAGCACGTGGCAACCTGGCCGCAGGATGTGTTCGTTTTGTCTCATTTGCTGGGCCCCTTCGGCATGCTGGCATTTTCCGGAGAGTCCGACTGGGCTCGGCAGAACATTGCTTTGCTGGAACAGACCAAAATGGCCTATCGCGAGGACGATTGGTGGCATTTAACGACGGCCGGATTTTTTGCCGCCGAGACCGGGAAATTTACACAGGCACGGGAGTACTGTGAACGCGCCTGGTCGATCGATGAGAACGGCAATTGCGCGCACAGTCTGGCACATCTGCATTTCGAAATCGGCGCGCTGGAAGAAGGAAAGACCTTTATCGACGCGTGGCTTCCCGCTTATGGCGGAGATTCCGATATGCGCCACCACATGATCTGGCATCTTGCGTTCCTCGACCTCGAAAGCGGTGTTGATATCGAGGAGATTTATTCCGTTTACGATCGCGAGCTGGATGCGGCGATCAGCGACCCCATGCCTTTGACTACATTGAGTGACAACGCGGCCTTTCTGTGGCGGTGCCTCCTGGCCGGTAAGAAAGCGCCTGCCAGTATCAATGAAGATGTGCTTGAGTACGCCGAAAAACATTACGCGAATTGCGGGTTTTACTTCGCGGATGTTCACCGGGCCATGGCGACCGCACTGCAGACGGACATAGAACCGCAACAGGATTTGCTGGAAAAATTGCACCGTATTGCGGAGAAAAGAAAGAGCCAGGTCGCTGCGAGTCTTGAGGTTTTTGCCGCTGCGTTTGTTGCGTTCTCCAATGGCGACTATGACGATGTTGTGCAGTCGCTTGAACCGTTGTTGCCGGACAGTGTGTTATTGGGTGGCAGCAACCCGCAGCGCCGTATTGTCGAAGACACCTATATTGAAGCTTGCATACGTTCGAAGAATTACGACAAGGCGCGCACGGTTTTGGAACAGCGAAACCGACCAGGGTCAGTTTTCGATCAGAAGCTGCTGCAGATAGCAGGTGGCTGAGCCAGAGGATAGATCGATGTCGACAGGAAACGGCCGGCTCGGTCTGGAAGGCGAATTCGGCGAATCCGAATTGCCTTTGCTGGTGCGCCGTGCAGGCATGGCGGAATGGGACGAGGGACTGGTGCGCATTCTTGACCGCCGTGCCTTGCCCCTGATAGAAAAATACCTCGAGTGCAGAACCACAGAAGAGGTCGCCGTGGCCATTGAGGAGATGGTCATTCAGGGAGCCTTTTCCTTGTCTATCGCCGCTGGCTACGGATTGGCGCTGTCTGCAGTTGCAGGTCAGGGTGATATGGAGACTATTCGTCTCGCAGCGGATCGACTGCTCAAAACTCGTCCCACCGGTCTTGCACTGCAGCGCATGATGAACCATTGCTTGCGTCAAGCAGAAGCCGCGATTGAAAGGGGCCAAAGCGCGGCTGAAACGATTGTCGCTACTGTCGATAGCGCCGCGGCGTCGTTAGCGCGGCAGGGCTGGAAGACGGGGCAACGTGCCGCCGAACTCATCGAAGATGGCAGTCGAATTCTGACCCACTGCTTCCCCGATCGATCCTACGTTTACATGTTGATGGAAGCCGCGAGAGCTGGCAAACAATTTCATATTGTTTGCAGCGAGACCCGTCCCTTTTTGCAAGGGGCTCGGTTGACCTCGCTGTGCGCGCTGCAGGCGGGATTTGAGGCAACCGTCATTACCGACGGTATGGGTGGTTTCCTGATGCGTCGCGGCGATATCGACGTTTTCGTAACGGCCGCCGATCGAGTGTGTATGGATGGCACTGTATGCAACAAGATCGGTACGTATCAGTATGCATTGGCCGCCAGCGCCAATGATATTCCCTACTATGCCCTGCGCCAGAGCGGGCCGGATTGTGAGAGTGCGGACGAGGACGATATTGAGGTTGAAATGCGTTCCGGTGAAGCGCTTTTGTACTGCGGCGGTGAAAGAACGGCGCCACAAGGCGTAACAGGCCTGTACCCTAGCTTCGATATCACGTCTCCTGAGCTGGTAAAGGCAATTGTGACGGATCGCGGCGTATTTGAGCCGTCGAGAATCGCGGAATACGTTGATGCACATCCTTTTGTCAGCGATGCGATATTATGAGTGGAATCAGGGAATAGAGGTTTTTGAACATGACAGCAGTATGGCCAGACCGATCCGAGTTGCCCGATCCAAATAATCCGAAGCGCGCTGCATTTCGGGCTATCAGATGCCTGCCCGGTGAGATCGCACCCAATGTACTGGTGCCTGGCGACCCGGCCAGAGCGCGGCGTATTGCCAATGAATGGCTGACCGACGCGAAACTGGTCATGGTGCAACGGGAGTTTCACTCCTATACGGGTAGCTACGATGGCGTGCCGGTTTCCGTCATTTCCACAGGGGTGGGTAGCCCGGGTGCCGCGATGGTGATTCAGGATCTGGCCAAGATGGACTGTGATGTTGTTATCCGTGTCGGGACGGCCGGTTCCTGTGTCAAGGAAGTTAAGCCCGGTGACAATGTGATTGGTACGGCGGCGGTGAGAGATGAAGGTCTCACGCAGAAATTTGTACCGACCATGTATCCGGCAACGGCGAACCTAGCCGTGACAAATGCGATTCTTGAGGCATCAAAGGACAAGACCGCGGACGTTCATGCAGGCGTTGTACATACGTCAGACTCTTTTCGCAGTCCCGCCCTGGAAAAAGACATTGAGACGTCCATCTATGCCGGTGTGCTGGCGTTCGAAATGGAGGCGGCCACGGTTTTGACCATTGCGGCGATACACAAGATCAGGGCGGGCTGCATTTTCAGCATCGATGGCTATGTGAGCAATGTTGCCGGTGGCAATGTGGTTCCCGATACTGAAGCGCGAAATCGGGGCATCAAATGTGCGATTCACTCATCGTTGGACGCCATCGTGAGTCTGGCGAAATCATGAGTATCCTGCTGGAAAAAGAGCGTCTGCAAGTGGCGAAAACAGCCCTGTCGCTGTTACAAACCGGATTGGTGGTTAACACATCGGGTAACGTCAGTGTCCGAATCGATGACATTGTGGTCATTACACCCAGTGGATTGTCTTACGAGAATCTTGAGGCAAGAGATATTCTCGTTGTGGATATGGAAGGCAATCCGGTGAGCGGGGATTTATTGCCCTCTTCGGAAACGCCATTGCACTTGTCCGTGTACGACTCGGACCCGACCATAGGCGCGATTGTACATACGCATTCTGTATACGCGACAGCAGTATCAACCCTGGTAAAGGAACTGCCTGCCATCCATTACCAGGTTGCCGATCTCGGTGGCCCGGTACCGGTGGCGCCTTACCAGACGTTTGGCTCGCCCGAACTGGCCGAAACCGTGACCAATACTATTCGCGGTCGATCGGCTGCACTGATGCAAAATCATGGTTCATTGACGGTTGGCGAAAACGTCGATCAGGCTTTGGCGAGGACGATAACTCTCGAATGGTTGTGCCGTGTGTATCTGATTGCATCACGATCTGGAACGCCATCGATGATTGACGAAGAAGAACTTGATAGAGTATTGCAGCGGCAAATCAGCCTGGGCGAAGAACGGCAGCGTCGTCTGCAGGCAAGAGGTTCGAGCAAGCAGTAGAAATTCGAAGCTGTCGGTGCGGGCCGGTTTTCTGCTGAGGCCGCCTGCGGTCGAACTGCAGCATTGGGTCCGAGCCATGTTTCCGCGGAAATATAATTGGGTGAAAACTCGAGGTTGAATTTGCAAATGATAAGAATGGACAGGTCAGTGCTGATGCGCATGGTTAGTGAAAGCGTACTGATTATCGTGAGTATTATCCTCGCCCTGTCTGCTGACGCATGACTCGATTCCTCGCATGATGCCGCGAGTCGCGGTGTTGAAGCGGGCAGGCGTCTTTCTATTTTGATGCAAGAGGGATCCGAAATAGATCCCGAACTGGCCCGTGAGTTGCTTTGGCACCTTGTTTTTTACGAAGTTTTTACCCCTAGCGTCGGTGCCTACCAAGCGTTGATCGCATCGGGAAATCTGGAGTTGTTGGAGAACGACTCATTGAAAACCGCCCTCGCAGACTTTTTCGGATCGTTCGAAGATGTAAAGGCAAGTGAGCGGCTACTGCTTGATACCCAGGTAGCCTTCTTTGCATCCGGAGTTTTTAGCAAGCTTGCCGGATGGCATCGAATGGGGCAAGCAGGGATTCCTGTCGCAGGAGACTTTCCGGTTGACCAATGGTCTGGTTCGGACGAGTTTGGAAATGCGGTCGGGATTTATACGGTTCGCCAAAACGACGTGCTTGAGGATTATCGATACTTGAGTGCCCGAATTAGCCGAATTTCTGCCATCCTCGGATCGGAAATATCAGACTGACTTGTCGGTGCGAGAGACATTCGTTTCACCCGGAAATTGCAGTAGCACTTTGCATGTTTGGAATGGAGGAGAGTCATGAGCTGGGAAGCAATTGGGGCAATTGGTGAAGTTGTTGGAGCGGCTGCAGTATTCATCAGTTTGCTCTACCTGGCATTGCAAATTCGAAATAGCCGCCAGTCGGATCAAATCGTCGCTGGCTCCGCCGCCGCTTCGGCTGTCCACAACTGGATCAGCCAAATCGTGCGTGACGAAACACTGTACGATTTGTATCGGCGAGGTTTGACGGATTACGAATCTCTTAGCAGGACGGAAAAGGGCCGCTACTCATTGCTCCTTATGCAACTTTTCAGGAATGCGGAGACGGCATGGGTGCATTTGCAGTTGGGACTCGTGGACCCGGACTATTGGGCAGGAATAGAGGAGACACTTCGCTTCGTCTTCAGCACATCCGGCGGAACACGCTTCCTGGCCAAAAATAGTCGCTTCTATCGGTCGGATTTTTGTGCTGCCGCGCAGAACATACTAGTTCAAGCTGATTCGACGAAGGATATTGTCCACGATGTCAATATCGGAAATTCGTCGAGTATGGATTCGTCAATTTAGTCGACCCGATATTGAACACCAGAATAGCGCTGCGGTGGTCGCCTCGGGATAACGACCCCAAACATCTATATTCAGTTTGGGTATCAATCAAACCGATCGATGATGGTCACTCCGGGCCCACGAAGGTGTTCTTCACTGCCCATCCCCAGTGCGGCATCTTGCAGGCCAATGGTGCGCCCGATCAACAATGCCGGGTTCAACTGCCCACTGACAATCATATCGAGCATGCCATCATACTGGTGCGCCTGCATCCCGTGGCTGCCCACGAGCTGCAGTTCGTTCGCAATTACTTTATGCATGGGAATACCCGGGTTCTCATCAGCGCCAACCATCAATCCCACCTGCACATGACGACCCCGTTTTCTAAGGCTCTCAATCGAGTTTCTACAGGTTTCTCTGCTGCCTAGCGCGTCAATCGATACATGTACACCGCCGCCGCTCAAATCCCGCACCGCGTCGGCCACATCGACACCTGAACTCGCGTGTACGCAATGGTCGGCACCAATCCGACTGGCTATTTCCAAAGCCGGTTCGCTGACATCTACCGCTACAACGCGAGCACCAATCGCATTCGCTATCATGATCGCGGAAAGTCCGACGCCACCACAGCCGTGGACAGCTAGCCACTGGCCCTCCTGCAATGCCCCTTGAGCGATCGTCGCACGATACGATGTCGCGAAGCGGCAGCCCAGGCTTGCCGCCGTGATAAAATTCAGGTCATCGGGCAATGCCACCAGATTGGTCTCTGCATAATCCACTGCAACGTATTGCGCATAAGAGCCCCAGTGGGTAAAGCCCGGCTGGGATTGCTTATCGCACACCTGTTGATTGCCTGACTTGCACTGCGGGCAATGCCCGCAACCACACACGAAAGGTAGTGTGACTCGATCTCCGACAGACCAGTTTCGCACCTTCGCACCAACTTCGACAATGGAACCAGCCATTTCGTGTCCCGGCACATGCGGCAAGCGAATGTCCGGATCGTGCCCCATCCAGCCATGCCAGTCGCTACGGCAAACTCCAGTCGCTTCCACTTTGAGAACGATCCCATCACGTTGAGGGACCGGATCACTGACGTCCACTACAGACAGTGGTGTCCGAAATTGTTCGTAAATGGCCGCTTTCATAAATGCATTGAACCCTGCAACAGGTTGACCGAACCAGAGTACCAGATCGCCCCTGCCAGTTGAGCTATCCCCGGACTCTGTCGAGATTCTGGCCCTAGCAGGAGCATCGACCGTATCGAATTCACCTGATTACCGGTATCATCCAGTTGGTCTCATGACCAGCATAGATACCGCAACCAATTCGCCGGGGCCGGGAGTGGCAAGTCAGATACTGCTCCTGGTACTCATTGTCGCTACGGGCGGCTGCGCTTCGGTATCTGAGCTGCCTGAAAATTACACCAAACCAACGCTCCTGCCCAGAGAAGTCGCCGATCGATTTTGTTACCGTGCAACACCGGTACGGGATCAAGTGGCACTTCGCGACGAAAAGAAATCTTATCGCGTTTATGCAGTTTCTATCGAAGCAGATCTGCCTCAGTTCGAAGATGATTCGCCGGTTACGCTGGAATACTATGAACAAATCGATGATCCAGCAGCTCCCGTGGTGCTGGTATTGCCGATCCTCAACGGACAAAAAAATATTGTAAGACCGTTCGCCACCTATTTTGCGAGGAATGGTTACGCCGTGGCGCTCGTTGACACAGTACAGCGCAAGACACTTCTCCAGGATTTAGTGCACCCGGAGGATGCGATCATTCAAACCATCCTGCGCCACCGCCGGGTGTTGGACTGGATTGAGTCACGACCCGGTATTGATGCCACACGAATTGCTGTTTTTGGCGCTAGCCTCGGTGGATTTAATGCCTTGTTTCTAGCTGCAAGCGATGCGCGTGTGCGGGCGGTTGCCCCCGCGTTAGTGGCCGGAGATCTGCCCTTCGTACTGACTCATTCCAATGAAAGGCGAATCGTCGAGGCTGTCGCCGCAGCGGAGCAGGACCTGACTCTGGATACGGCGGGACTTGAGCAGTATCTTGAAGCAAACATCAAGACGGACCCGCTCGATCTTGCACCACATCTCGACGCCAGCAAGGTGTTGATGATCCTGGCGAAATTCGACAAAGCGGTGCCTTTCGAGAAGCAGCTTGAACTTCGCGATGCGATGGGTAATCCGGAGTCCATAACGCTGCCCACAGGACATATTACGGCGGCCGTTTATATTTTCTATCTGCGGCGTAAAGTGCGCGAGTTTTTTGACCGGAAACTAGCGCCAGCCGCTGAGTCTGGTGGCACGGTTTCGCTGTTAACCACGAATTGCGTCGTGGAGAGTGATCAGGGCCGACAACACGGACTAAAAGATTCGGAGCGGTAGACCTATATAGCGTCATGTTTCGCCTCCTGCAAATAGGAGACGGCGTTAGTGCGGTAGTACTCGATTTCCCTCGCAAGTTTGCTGCCGAAAATGATGCTGATCAGAGTGCCGATTCCGGGTTAAACACAAAAAAGCCGGGCGCCTGTTTGTACGACGCCCGGCTTGCTTGATGCTCTCCAACTATTCCCGAACTCTAAAATTCGGCTTTCGAATCAATGACTGCCTCCGCCACTTTCCAACTGCTTCATCACGTCGTCCAGATTGAAACTGCCTGCCTTTTGGCGTGGCGGATATTTCTTGAAAGTTTGCAGAAACTGAGCGACGTAGGCTTGTGCCGGGACCAGCAGGTAGACGCGATCGAGGAACCAGTCGTCATAAGTATTGGAGGTCACCATGCCACGTTCATATGGATCGCGGCGCAAATTTATCAACAGCGGGACACGCAGTGGAATGAACGGCTCGCGCCATGCCTGGAAGGTCGCCTCGGCACGCTGCTCAAGGAAAATAGCTTTCCAGTCCTTGTAACGCAGTGCCGATAGATCACCATCGTCCGTAAAGTAAAAGATCTCATCGCGTGGACCACTTTCTTCCTCACCGGTCAGGTAGGGCAGGAAATTGTAGCCATCGAGGTGCACTTTGTACTTTCGACCGATCGCCCTGTGTCCGTCCAGCAGTTTTTCCTTGACGTCGGACTCACCGGCGATGGCGAGAAATGTGGGCAGCCAGTCCATGTGATGCATGATCTCGTTAGACCAGGTCTCGGGATTGATATGATCAGGCCAGCGCACCATCGCCGGGACCCGCCAGCCGCCTTCCCAGTTTGTATTTTTCTCGCCGCGAAACGGCGTCATTGCGGCATTTGGACGTCCTGTCCGGCAACGTGGTTTTCGAATTGCGGTGTTGAAAATACCATGGATGGTTTTTTCAACAGACTGCTGATGGCGACGCGATTATCCAGCGACACAGCGCTTAGCTTTGCCGCACGCCAGGCAACAAACGCATATCGACCAGTGACTGTTTCACGGCCTGTAAGAACGATATGTCATCAAGTCGGTAGTACTCGATTTTCATCGCGAGAGCGCTGCCGAAAATGATGCTGACGAGCGTCAGCAGCGAACCCAATGCCAGCGTTGACATGCCCGTCAAACCCTGACCTACCGTACACCCCAGTGCCAGCACACCACCGAAGCCCATTAGAATGCCGCCCTGCATGTGGTGGATCATGTCGCTTCGATCCGTGAACGTCTCAAGGCGAAATTTTCCGGTCAGGATGACGTAGAGGAACGACCCAAGAATGATGCCGAATACGGCAGCGACGCCGAAACTGATGGTGGAGCCGGTGAAGGTCATCAGGTACATGAAAGTTTCCGCCGTCGGCGCGACGATGGTGAATGACTGAATACGAACCGGGTCGAAGTCATCAAAACCAATCACGCCCGTTATATACCAGCCGGCAGGGATAATAAGGCCAACCACGATCCCTGCAAGAACGTTGTTGAAACTGCCACGGAAGGTTCTGGCGGAAAAGGCAAAGATGACAAGCCCACCTCCCAATACGGCGGCGAGGACTCGATTCAGTAAAGTGACATTTTCCACGCCAATGGCAGCGGCCAGTAACGTACCCATTCCCTGATTCGACAATCCCGAGCTGGCGAGATTAATGTTGGTTACTTCGATCGCATTGACTCGTACCAACGACAGAATTCCACGCATGGTCATGTAAGCGGTGATGCCCAGGAGTATCAGCACCACCAGCGACTTGAGATTTCCGCCACCAACTCGCACCAGGATGCGTTCCCCGCATCCTGACGACAGTGTCATGCCGACGCCAAACAAAAAGCCGCCCAGGATATGTCCCAGCCAACCAAAGTTCGCACTAAGCATGACTGCCTCACTGAGATCAACAATGCCGCGCGCAACCATTGTCTGACTGATCAGGATGGCAATGCCAATCGCAAGCAGCCAGGCGCGCAGTCGATCTTTGCTGCCCGTGTTGATCCAGTCACTAACGGCACCCATGGTGCAAAAATTGGTTTTATTCGTTATCGCACCAAACACAGCGCCCACCATCAGGCCAAGCAGTGCCACTCGGTAAACCGGTTCCCATTCCATCATGGTCTATCTCCTGAAGATGTGTTCTGTGAGGTTTTTCGGACGAACGCGACAAATCGTTCGACCCAGGGGTCCGCTTCTGTATTGCGGTGATGTGCAAATCCGGCAATGAGATTGCCAACGATGAGGCCATCGTGGTGACCATCTATACCATGGCCACGATGGACCTGAAAGACGAAGTCATGCCTATTTGGTACGTTCTCCAATCTTGCATAGTGAAATTCATGGGCAGGGACGTCACTGCCGGAGTTTTGTTCACTGGGCGGTCGTATGGGCCACAGGCTTTTACCTGTTTCTTCCAGCCGCACGTAGCCTCTCCCTTGCGGTCGTTCAGCGACGAAAATGTCACCTGGTACCACTCCAGCCATCGCGTATTTTTCATCGCGCCACTGGATGCTTTGCGCAAGATACATCATCCCCCCGCACTCGGCGTAGGCGGGCAGGCCGGCTGCCAGTTTCCGTTTGATGTCTGAGAGCAGGCATTGATTGCCGGCCAACGATTCCAGGTGAGTTTCCGGAAACCCACCGCCGATGAAGAGTCCGTCTGCCTCGGGTAGCCGAGAGTCGTTGAGTGCATCGAACGGAACGAGTTCGGCACCTGCCGAGGCGAAGGCGCTGAGGTCATCCGGATAATAAAAACCAAAAGCAGCGTCCCGTGCGATCGCTATGCGTACATCGGGCTCTGGTGACCCGTCAATATCGGTTTTCTCTTGGCTGTCACGCATCGGTGCCGTGCCGGCAATAGCGATGAGTTGATCGATATCAACACTGCCCGTTACCGTTGCGGATAGCCGCTCTATTATCGAGTTAGCCTTGCCGGTTTCATTGGCGGGAACGAGGCCAAGGTGTCGCTCGGGAATCTCGAGCGTTTTATCGCGCCCGATGGCCCCGAGCACCTCGGTATCCGTGTACCGCTCGAGTGCCGCACGGAGTTTTCCTTCATGGCGGCTTCCACCGACTTTGTTAAGAATGACACCACGAATCTCCACGCTCTGATCAAAGTTCAGATAGCCGCTGATCAATGGCGCGATACCGCGGGTCATGCCGGACGTGTCAATGACCAGCACGACCGGTGTGGATAGCATTGTGGCCAATGCGGCATTGCTGTCAGTGCCTTCCACATCGAGGCCATCGAAGAGTCCTTTATTGCCCTCAATCAGGCTGATGTCAGCACCGCTTGATTGGGTCGCAAATGTAGCGTGAATTTCTTCATGAGACTGGGTGAAGAAGTCGAGGTTGTAACAGGTGCCGCCGGCGGCGCGACCCAGCCACATTGGGTCAATATAATCCGGGCCTTTCTTGAAAGGCTGTACCTGCATTCCGCGTTTGGTCATGGCTGCAACGAGGCCGATCGACACCGAGGTTTTGCCGGAAGATTTATGCGCGCCTGCTATGAATAGTTGAGCCAAAACACGTGCGCTGAATCGTGCGCCCTCTAGGACTTGTCTGCCGCGGCGGAAAAATCCGGATCGATATCGGAATTTGCCAACGAGGTGGGAAGGAAGCGCAGAATTTTGATGCCGAAAAGTATGATCAGTCCGCTCAATGCGACTCCGCCGAGTCCAAGAGCTATCTCGGGCAGGCTGGGAGCATAACGGGTTATAACACCATCATAGAAACTGGAGGATACATCCATCCCCGGGAACAGATTTAACGGCCAGGCCTGGCCGCCGATCACGATGACATAAACTTGAGCGAACCCACCGACGATGACCAGCACCGATGCAATGACGGCGTTTCTGACAACGCTGCTGCTGCCTGCCTGAGAGTTGAAGACCAGCGCCAATGGCAACACACCGCCCAGGCTAACCTGGACGGACCAGAACAGGAACGTAAAAATACCGCCATTCAGTAGTATGAAGCTCTCTACGCCGTAATGTTCAGCCGCATAGAGATTGGTGAGATGTTGTACGGCGGTTAGATAAAGTACCGCACCAATGAAGACGCCCAGCAGTCGACCGAGCCGCCTGATTATCGCATCACCCATATCGCGCCCGCTGCCACGGCAGGCAGCCACCAGTGTGAGAATGTACGCCGCGAGACCAAAGGAAAATGACATCGCGATAAAGAGTGGTGCCATGACAGCGGAATCGTAAGCCTCGCGCGCCACCAGAAAACCGAAGATGGAACCCGTACCGGTCGTCAATATCAGGCGCCAGATGAAGGCGACCATGCCGGCACTCGCGGCATAACGGTTCATGCGGCGCTCCATCTGCATCCACAGATACACCGCGACAACGACGATAAAGCCTACATAAAGATAGATATTCCAGGCGAATATGGATTTGAAATTATAGGTGGTCATGGCAACGATCAGGCGGTCAGGTCGACCGAGGTCAAGGACCAGTACGGTGAGGCCGCCGAGCAACAATGCCAGGGCGAGTAGTCCGGATAAACGTCCCAGCGGTTTGTACATCGTCTTGCCAAACACCGTGCCGATCGAGGCCACATTGAGCGCGCCGGATGCGGCGACGATCAGGAAAATAGCAAAGACATGTGGCAGGCCCCAGACGATCTGGTTATTCATACCGGTGACGTAATGACCGTAATGCTCCATATACAGGGCGCCGCCGAAGCCCGAAAGCGTGAACGCGGCGAGTGTCGCCGCCAGAAAATAGAAGCCGCCGCTGCGACCTTCGATTTCACTGTAGACAATGTGTTTCACGATGTTGCTCACAGGTTCCTGTAGCGGACGGCGGGATTCAGTCCAAGATCCGCACGAATCTGAGTAGACGCATACTTCGCCACGCGCTGCGAAATTTCACTGTTGGGATTGTTCAGATCACCGAACAGCATGGCGCCACCGCCGGTATCGGCGCAGGACTCGACACAGGCGGGTTGTCTGTCGTCATCAATTCGATGCACGCACAGAGTGCAACTTTCGACCGTTCCTTTGCCTCGCGGCGCATACGGCTTCTGATCTTCGAGTACTTCATGCACAAATGAGCGGGCCTTGTAGGGGCATGCGCTCATACAATAGCGGCATCCGATGCAAGTGTGTTTGTTGACCAGGACAATGCCATCGGCACGCTTGAAGGAGGCACCGGTTGGGCAGACGTCGACACAAGGCGGATCTTCACAATGCTGGCACATCATGGGTAGCGACTGGTTTCGCCCGGTATCAGGATCATGAAGGTCGATTTTTCGAATCCACTGAGCATCCGTCTCCGGACGGCCATGTCCCTGCAGCCCGTTTTCTTTCACGCAAGCGGTGACACAATCATCGCAGCCACTGTCGCAGCGGCCGACATCAATCAACATTCCCCAGCGCACGCTGCTGGACGCGGCTTCGTCGAGCGCACGTGCAACGGCGGGCTTGGATGCCCCAACACTGTAGAGGAATACGCCCGGTGCCAAAGCAATACCGGCGGACGCTGCGGCACCAGCCAGAAAGCTCCGTCGGCCGGGATTGAACTCGGTTGCCTCACCGTGATTCCTGACCGTCTTACTCATTCGCGCAGCATCTCCGCGATCAATTTGTCATGACCTTCGCTCGTGGCATCAATATCCGGCCGTGATGCATGACATTCGAAACAATCGATCCTGACGGCGGCATAATCATGACAGGCGCGGCAAAAATGCTTCGGGCTGGAGGCGGTTACTGCTCTTTCGTCCGTTCCCTGAACCGCATGACAACTCACGCACTCTTTCAGGCTGTGTTGCTTGCCTCGCAAACCTCGAACCACTGTCTCGTCTCGCTGGTGCATCAGCAGCTGCATATGATTGCGACGCATGAAGTCAGTATCTTCCACGCAACTATCGCCCTGACCTTGCGGAATGGACGGTATGGGTACACCACCCGCCGTTCGGTTTTCCTCGTCTGCGGCAAAAACCATGACAGCGAGACTGGCAAAATGAGCCAGTACGACTGTGGTCACGATCAGAGTACCGCGGCTCCGCGACATGTCTTATTCCCCGAGTCCCATACGAATGTATCCGGATGGGCAAACATCCTCGCAAATGTGGCAGCCGATACAGCGGGTGTAGTCGGTGTCCACGTAGCGGCCCATGGTGGAGTCGGTTTTCTTGACTCGAAAAATGGCGATTTGCGGGCAATAAATGACGCAGTTGTCACATTCAAAACACATGCCGCAACTCATGCAACGATCGGCTTCCGCCTTCGCATCTTCCTCTGACAGGCCCTTA
>CAYUOY010000013.1:0-43582 GCA_964446495.1 uncultured Woeseiaceae bacterium
GGAGTCATTGAAGTATCTGTTTGAGCGACGTCCGGATGATGCCCTCGAGAGGGTTAACAAGATCCTTACCAAGCTGAAGAAACCAACATTGGAATCGATGCCGGAAGTGGCCAGCGAGCGCAAGGGGCCGCGTGATGGGTTGGGCAAGACCATGCTCAAACTGCTGTCAAAGGAATTGCGTGTTGTTACGATCACGTTGTGGACGGCGTTTTTCCTTTGCTTCAGCACTCTGTATTTCCTGATGAGCTGGATTCCAAAACTGATGGAAGATTCCGGCTACGATAGTTCCGTCGGGCACCAAGCTTTCTTCCTGTTTAATCTGGGCGGTGTCATGGGTATTTACCTGCTCGGCTGGATGGCAACGCGCTGGAAGTTGACCAACCTGATTTTCATATTGTCCGCTTCTTCAGCGGTGGGCATGATCCTTTTCGCACTTGCCCCGAATCAACTGACTCTGCTGCTGGTACTTATCCTGATCATTGGTGTGTTGCAGCAAGGCGGCTTTACGGGTCTTTATGCCGTGGCCGCGAAAGTTTATCCCACCGAGATTCGAACCACCGGTATCGGTTGGGCGATAGGGCTTGGGCGCTCTGGCGCGGTGGTCGGACCCGCGGTGGCGGGATACCTGATCGCCGCAGGTTTCGATATGTCGGCCAATTTCTTCTTTTTCGCGATACCCATGGCGATCGGCGGTGCCATTGCCTATCGCTTGCATGTTCGCTAAGCAATCTAAAGTTGCGTAATGCGATATGATAGGCGGCCGATACCTGGAGAAAGAGAGGCTTGTGGTAAATGAGTGACGAAGAGCAGCCCGTAAAGCATAAATCGTCTACGGTCCATAGCGTCGTTGTTGCCGTCAAGTTGCTGGAGTACCTGGCAGAGAGCGGTCGGCCGCAGCGAGTCACGGATATCGCGATTTTCCTTGGCATGACCAAGGCGCGGGTATCGCGACACCTGAGCACCTTGTCTGATCTCGGCCTGGTCTCAAAAACACCGGATAACAGCGGCTACCGCCTGGGTTCGATGCTGTTTCGCCTGGCAAATGCGGCGCTGGATCAATACGAGATTACGAACATTGCCTATCGCTACATGGTGGTGCTAAAGAACCAGATTTCGGAATCTTTGTTGCTCGCAATACCCGCCGGTGGGGATGCCCTGATCGTATCGAAGATTGCCGGGAATCGACCGTTTTCCCCGCAAATTGCTCGCGGGACACGCTGGACGGTGCCGACTTCGCCGACCGCCCGACTCATTCTGGCTTTCTCTCTGGAGAATACGCGTGAGCGTATCTTGTCGCGACGAACCGAGCGCGATCCGGAGGCCGATGTAGATTTCGATCCCAATGTGCTGCGCCGGACAATGGCGCAGATACGAACCCACTTCTACGAATTTGACGAAAACCCCTATGGCTCGGGTTTTTCGGGACTGGTCGTGCCCATATTCAATCACCTGGAGCGCATTGAAGCGGCCATAACGGTCGTAATGCCCTCGCGCAGCAATGATCCGAATCAGGAGGGCCGCTATCTGAAACCGGTCAAGGAAACGGCGATTGAGATTTCACGCGTACTCGGATCGGTGGAAATGGCAAACAATATGGCGGAGACCTTGTAGTCGGCCAGGAAGCGACGAGATTATTGTACGCCGGGATTGAATGCGATATGGCAACCTTCGCAGGGCGGATAAAGGATGTCATTCGCAACGAACAATGCCTCTATATCGCGTTCACGAATGGCCTTAAGGGCATCCATTGCCGCCTGAATCATAACAGCGTTGAATGCCTGCCATTCCGGTTTGCTGGCCCATTCATCGTCGTTGGCACCGGATCCACCGTTCGCAACATAGGTTCCGGCGGTGATTGTGGCGATCGCTGCATTTTCCAGTTCCTGCCATCTTTCATCCGTTTGTGGGTCTTCGGCACTCCAAAGCGTGTTGGTTGCCGGCGTGATCACAGACTCCATGACTTCCTTGATGGTGACGCCGGTTTCGGCCGCATCATCACCAATGGCCGAAAGCCCGATTAGCAGTCCGATTGATACAAAGAGACCACTTTTTATTGCTGACACGACGATTCTCCTCAGGCCGGATTGGAACGGTGTGTGAATTAAATCTACATTAATGCGGACAACTTATAGGTAATAGTACCTACCGGAGACACCGGAAAATCGTCGATGGACGGGCTGACCTGGCGTTTTTATTTCACGGGACCGAACACCGAACGGCGTTTCTACGGCCTTTCTATCGACTCATGCAACCGTACCGCCGGATGTGAGACCGGGACCGACCGTGTTTGAGGCAGAATCTCACGTTACGCTCTGCGATTCGAGTGGACGCCAGTCAGACTAGCCCACGCTACAATGTTGCCACCGGCTGAAAAATAAAATTAAAGGAGCGACGGTGTCAGTATTTGCCTGGATGGAAGAAACGCGCCTGGCTCTGTGGGTTGGAGAATCCCTGTGGGGGTATCCCATACTTCTGAGCCTGCACATCGTCGGCCTGGCAGCGGTCGTTGGTATCTTCACAATGCTCAACTTTCGCTTGCTGGGTATTGTTAAGGAAGTAGGCTTCCAGCCGTTGGGGTCGCTTTTCGGACTGGCCTGGTGGGGCCTGATTATCAACACCATATCCGGTCTTGCGCTGTTTACCTCGCAGGCGACGACTTTCATTACCAACATTCCGTTTCTGATCAAGATCGCGTCGATCATTGTTGGCGTGCTGCTGGCAAGGCCTATACTCAAACGCGTCAAAAGTGATGGCGATGACTGGGATTCGGGCGCAACAACACCTGACCGGTCAGTACGAATGCTGGCCATTGCATCGTTGCTGGTCTGGACGTTTGCAACGTTCGGCGGCCGCCTGATCGCGTACCTGTAACAGTGAGGAAATAGACGATGATTCAAACACTGATACAGAGCATTGAAGGAACGGCCATCAACCAGTTGGTGTTGGGGACGTCGTGGTTATGGCCACTCATGGAGATCCTGCATTTTGTAGGTCTGACGTTGCTGCTGGGCGCATTGCTCATCGTTGATTTGCGTCTTGCCGGTTTTTTGCGGCAGATGAATATTAGCTCGACCCATCGATTGTTGCCGTGGGCGATCGGTGGATTTGGACTGAACCTGGTGACCGGCGTATTGTTTTTCATGGGAGATCCGTCGCGTTATGCCGTCAACATCGGCTTCCAGGTGAAGATGTTATTGATATTGGTGGCCGGCCTCAATGCGTTGTGGTTCTACTTCAAGTTAAGACCCGTCATGGCAGACTGGGACCCGTACGGCGATACGCCGGCGATCGCGAAAGTCATAGCCTACCTGTCGTTGTCTACCTGGTTTGGTGTGTTGTTGCTCGGGCGCCTGATACCGTATATCGGAACCGGCTAGTCATTTACTGACCGACTGCTGAAAAACCATCCATGGTTTTTTCAACGAAATACTAGTCCGCGTGCACGACTCCGGTGGCGATCCCGAGTTCTGGTGTGACGGCATAAAAATCCAGTTCAGGTGCAGCGCCACCGCTGGCTTTGTGGGCTGCTGCGGCGGCAATCCAGGTATGCAGTTCCATTGAGCCTATGCCGGCTTCCTCTATCAGCGTCTTTTGCTCCCAATGGTCGAACTCATCGAGTGCATTGCGGGTAAGCACGTCCAGAAATTTGCGATCGGATGCCGCGTTGAGGCGCATGTCCCGGGCGGTTCTTTCGCCGCGAACGATCATTTCTGCCCCTTCATAGTGCATGACCTCAAGGCGATCAATCCACTCCTCGTGGGAGAGAGAGGCGTCATCGTCACCGCCGGAGCGCTGCCAGGCGTTCACTTCCACCGGGCCCTCGCCGAGCTCCGGGTAGTAGCGTCGGGGATGGTGGGACATGCCACCGGAGGCCAGGAACAACACCCGTTTTCCACTGGCACTGGCGTAATGTCCGATGGCCTCGCCCAGCATACGACTGCGGCGAAACGGCACAAACGGTTCTGTTATGCAGTTGATGAAAACAGGAATCGTCGGTTTTGCCGCAAGACCACCGCACATATTGTGTATGGTTTGCGAGAAGCCATGATCGACAACCATGTCAGTTGAGGCTGCCGGATCAATGTCGTTTGCGCGCAGGTACTCGACCAGTTCGAATGCCGCGTCCGTAGGCACATTCAAGGCACCGGCAAAGCCGCCAATATCACCTGTGGCCGTCGCATTCAGGCCAACACAAAAGGACGGCATCAGTTTGAGAAAAAATCCGTTGAAATGATCGGCGCCGAAAGCGATAACGAGTTCCGGGTCGAATTCGGCCACAGCCTTTGTTTGCTCATTAAAAGCCTGCTGAAGCTCTGGCCACGTTTCAGGCTCTTGTGCGTAGCAATAGAGTAGCGGGCTGTGTGAAGCACAGACGAGTAATGTTGACACCTTTAATCGACCTCTCTGTTCGCGTTGTCTTTGGGTAACCGCCACTGACCCAACGGTCTGTCATCTATCACAACCGTGTTCAGTAATTCTCCGAGTCCCGCAATGCTGACGGTAACCGGGCCTGCATGGTGTTGCAGGTTGGCGTGATGAATGGACTTCCTGCCGGGTGAGGGCCTGAACGCGGTGCCGCAACTAATGATGTCTCCGGGCATTAGCGTCTGAAACTGGCTGAGATAACTGACGATCTCAGCCACTTTGTAATTGTAGTAGCGAGTGCTGTCTTCGGCGATAACCTCATCGCCAACGCTGCAATGAACATCCAGGTTATCGGGGTCCGGGACCTCGTCAGCCGTTACGAGCCACGGTCCCATGCAACCGAACGTATCCGATCCTTTGTAACGTGCGGCATAGGACAGATGTTGTTCACGACGATCCAGTTGGTCCGGATTCTTGTCGTTGGCATACAAGGCCCAGTAATGAAAGAGGTCATCCGCGCGCATGCCGTTGCCAGTAATGTCGTTGAAGATGGAGTAGCCAAATATGCGCTCCATCGCATCGGTGGCATCGACGTCCCTGGTTTCAAGACCCATTATCACCGCAAGCTCAGGTTCCGGGTGAACACTGCCATAGTAGGGTCGAACATGGATAGCTTTCTGGTGCGCGACCAGGCAGGAAGGCGGTTTTAGAAAAAATGCAGGATGGTCTGGTGCGCTGATTTTTCGGGCGTTGCTCGCCGAATTGTTCATGGCAACGCCGACGATTTTCCCGGGGTTCGGAATTGGCGGTAGCCAACTTATGTCCTCGAGTGCAATGATTTCCGGATGGGCGGAATCAAGTGCCGCCCTCAGCGCCTCTGCGGCGGCGGCCTGTCCGGCCCGAATCAAATCGATCATCCGGGGTGGTTGGGTCAGATCACTGCCAGGCAGCTCCTGCACGACAACGACATGAGTGGCGTCGCTCCGCACACCGACACGATCAACATCTTTGTGACTGAAACTGGCAATCTGCACAAAATTCTCCGTTTGTTTTTTCTTTTATAACGCAGAACGATGGTGAATATCAGCACTTGTATCGTCGCGCGAAACGGCACTACTTTCAGGCCTTGATGTGGCTTACTATCGGTTCTCACGTCGGCCTGAATTCACGGAACGCTGGTGCCGCGATACCGTACACACAAATTGATCTGGTTTCGCTGGCTGTTGAGTCTGCTGGTATTGGTGGTCGCGGGCAATGCTATTGCCCACGGTGTTGCAGATCGTGATGCCGCGTATCTCGAGCAGAATGCCGGGCAAGCGCTGGCAGTCTTCACCTATCTGGGTGCCAAGCACATGATTACCGGATACGACCACCTGTTGTATCTGCTTGGCATCATTTTTTTCCTGTACCGGGCGAAAGACATCGCCGTATACGTGTCACTGTTTGCCCTGGGCCACAGTTTGACCCTGCTGGCCGGTGTGCTGCTACAAATTCAGGTCAACGCCTATCTCGTCGACGCACTTATCGGATTATCTGTCGCCTATAAGGCCTTTGAAAATCTGGACGGCTTCAAAACATGCTTTAGTTGGCAACCGAACCCGAAGGCGGCTGTTTTCATATTCGGCCTCGTCCACGGCTTTGGGCTCGCCACTAAATTGCAGGATCTGACGTTGTCGAGCGAAGGGCTGGTAGGCAATATTGTGGCGTTCAATGTCGGTGTGGAATTTGGTCAGTTGCTGGCCCTGGGAATATTGCTGATTGGCATCAATGCCTGGCGTGCCATCGGCAGTTTTGAGCGCTATGCCACCGTGTTTAATTCGTTATTAATGTTCGCCGGGTTTTCACTGGCCGCCTGGCAAATGGCTGGCTATTTCTTTGCGGCTGCATAAATCGCTGGCTACTGCGAACCCCGGTACACTTCGGTGACAGAGTCATAGAAGCCACTCACGTTGAGTGTGATCTCAACGGCGTTGTCCTCAATGTTCAGCCAGTACCAACCGTGATTACCATTGAACGGTGCCACGATTGATCCGCTGGAGCTACCGGTCTCGCTTTCGCGGTAACGAATGAAATACTCGTCCGGATAACCTTCCGCATTCTCACCAGGATCGGCGTGGAAATCGGTATAGACGATGCCGCTGCCAACCGTCCAGGAATAGACCAACGCATCGCCCTGTTGCATGACCGCCTTGTACTCGACCTCTTCGCCAATGGCGAGCTTTATGGTCAACTGGTCAGTTCGATAGACGTTGCTGTGAGTCTTCGCAAAGGGTTCGCCGAGAACGGCAGGTTCATACCTGTCAAATTCGACTGGCTTTCCGGGATAGGCTCCCAGGACGACCTGCGAGGCGTCCTCGGTTGCAGACTCGTTTGAACGCTGCGCGTCACTACCGCCAAGGTCCAGAAGCCCCAGTTTCCCGCCAACGCCGGTTGGATCAACGCCGTATTCAGCGGGTAGTACGAAAATCACCGTGACGACGGCTGCAACAATCATGGTGACGAGGGTGGTTTTCAGCAGCATGCTGACGGAGGGTTTGTTGTCAGTATCGCTCATCTTGCAGCCTGTTTACTATCGTTAGTCGGCAGATTATATGCGATAGTCACCTGCATCACGCGAACCGTCTCGCGTCGTGTAAGAAGCAAATCGAATGACTGTCCGCTATCCCTCCGAGTACAGCAGGAATCCGCACTAGATGGGCGAGAAATACGCCCCCATGATGGCTGAGTTTCGCCAAAACTGGCGCATGCTGGCTATCGCCTTCGCCAGCTTGCTGTTCGCGTTCAGTGCACCATTGATTGCTTTGCCGTTCCTGTTCGGACCCGTAATGGATGAGTTCGGCTGGACCCGTGAACAGGTCACTTTGCTGGCGTCGGCGAAATTCGCCACGGGTGCCATATTCTCGATCATTGTAGGCCGTTTTATCGATGTCATCGGTGTACGGCGTACACTGATATTTGTGTCTACGGCCGGGGCGCTGGCGCTGTTGAGCTTCTTGTGGACACCCAATCTCACCGTTTACTACCTGTCCGGCATCCTGTTGGGCGTGGCGGCGCCTGGCACTATTGTCGCCGTCAAGGTGTTGATCTCAAGAACGTTTCATGCCTCGCAAGGAACAGCGATGGGCCTGGTTATGGTTGGCACCAGCATCGGTGCCGTCACCATTCCTATCATCATTACGGCCTTGATTGCGAGTCTGGGCTGGCGAACCGCCTTTGCAACAATGAGTCTCGGCATATGGTTCATCGCGCTCCCGTTGTTACTTTTTTGTTGCGACGACAAGTCTTTCGGATCGCCCGCAGCGAAAGCGAATACGGATGAGTCACAATCAGCGTCCATTGTCTGGAGCGCTATGGGCGAGTTGATGAAGCAGCGGGATTTCTGGCTGATTGCGCTGGCGGTAATGATGGCGGCGTTTGTCGATCAGGCCTTCATGCAACACCAGGTGCTTTACCTGACGATCGATCTGGAAATGAGCCCGACGGTGGTTGCCGGCATCGTCAGCGCGATTGGCGCCGTAGGGATATTCGGGCGGATTTTGGTTGGCAGCGTATTCGATGCGACATCAACCAAGGGTGTGTCATTCATGTACCTGGCGCTGGCCGTGTCTTGTGTATTCGCTCTTGGCCTTCTTAACCCGTACTTGCTGGCGGCTTTCGTGGTATTCCGCGCTATTGGCCATTCCGCGGTCCTGCTTGATACGACGGTGTTGACCAAGCATCGCTTTGGGCTTGCCAATATCGGCTTGCTCCTCGGGATTTATACGGCCATGGTGAACATCGGGTTCGCGCTCGGTCCGTGGGTTGTTGCCCGCCTGCACCAGGTCACCGGCTCGTACACGGTTCCATTTCTGCTGTGCGCCGTTGTCGGTCTGGCGGCCGCCGCCGTTCTGCTACCGGTTCAGCCCAAGTACTGGCTGGACTTGCAACGACAGTTTCGCGGCGATCGCGATGAGACGATGGTAGAATCCGGAGCGAAAATGGCTAGCGGTAGCGACCGTAACCGATATCCTCATTGATAATCGCAACCCCATTGGTGACGGCATAGTCATTCCACGCGTCGATCATCTCCGCCATGAGGCTCCCTTCTTGCACGGCCAGGTCGTGGGCTTCTGTAGGGTCGTCTTTAAGATTGTACAGTTGCCATTCTCCATCACCTTCCGGCGGCCAGGTGAGTACCGCTTTCCAGTCGCCTTTAATCAGGGCGCGATTGCCATAGAGTTCCCAGCCGACGGCGGTGTCGCCATGGACCGAATCGTCTTCGCCAGACAACGTCGCAAGGGCTGAGCGACCGGTCATCGGCAGTACTTCTCTGCCGTCGTAGATCTCGCCTGGCCGTTCAACGTTTGCCAGCTCCAATATGGTGGGTGCGATATCCATCACGGTGACCAGTGCGTCATTGCGCCCGGTGTTGAAACGATTACTGGTGCTGTAAAAAATGGCAGGAGCCCGTATACCGCCACCGGTTGTAAAGGACTTGAAGATTCTAAACGGTGAAACCGTTGCCTGACCCCAGCCTGCGCCGAGAAAAACATACGAACCCTCTCGACCCATATTGTCCAGGCGGTTGTCGAAAGTGGCCGGAATCCAAAATTCGTTGTCCAGCAGATGGCCGATGGCATTGCCCTCGGCACCGTTATCTGACATGAAAATGATAATGGTCTCGCGATCGGATAGTGCTGCGACGGACTTCAGTACCCGACCAATGTGAAAGTCCATCAACTCAATCATCGCCGCATGGAGTTCAATACGCTTCAGCTCGGTTTGTCTTTGCGCCGGTGACAGTTTTGTCCATTCAGCGACGTTTCTGTTTTGCTCCGGCAGGTCAGCGGACTTTGCCAGGATGCCAAGCTCAATCTGCCGTTCGAAGCGGGCGCGACGTACAGCGTGCCAGCCCTGGTCGTAGTCGCCCTTGTATTTGTCGATCCAGTCGTCGGGTACCTGCAGTGGCCAGTGCGGTGCGGTATAGGCGAGATAGGCGAAGTAGGGTTCGTCGTCGCCCGGGCGCTCTTCGATGAAACCCAGCAAACGGTCGGTGTAGGTCTTCGACGAATAAAAATCTGCTGGTAGTTTTTCCAGTCGCTGCTCGTCTTCGAAGTATTTCGCTTTGGCGACCGGGCGCATGTTGCCGGTCGCATCCGCAAAATGGCTGGCGCCGCCGGATACGAGACCGAAGTAGTGATCAAAGCCGCGATCCGTTGGAAAGGTGCCGGGTTTGGCGCCCAGATCCCATTTGCCGGTCATGAAGGTGTGGTAACCACTGTCTTGCAGGAGTTTTGCAAACGACACTACGCGGTTATTCAAAAAACCCTCGTACCCGGGGCGTCCACGAAGTTCTGGCAATCGTAGCAGTGCCGCGGCATTGGCGCCGACGCCAGCGCGGTGGTGATCGATGCCGGACATCAACATGGCGCGCGTCGGTCCACACGTCGGCCCGGTATGAAAATTGGTGAGCTGAATCCCCTGGGCAGCGAGTGCATCGAGGTTGGGGGTACGAATCTCACCACCATAAGCGCCGAGATCGGAATAACCCAGGTCGTCGGCAAGAATGACAATGATGTTGGGGGCCTCGGCAGCCGTTGCGTTGGCGAATGCGTGCAATGCCAGTAACGAAAAAACGAGTAGTGGTCGTGATAGTGGGTTCATATCCGGCTCTGCAGTAATTTTCACAATACTGCGGCGTATTCTGCAACGAGTCCAGCGTTTGCGGTCATGCGCGTAACGGCTGGCGGGTTCTGTCCGGGTCACCACCGGGCATTATCGCATTTTGCAACAATGACCTGCCGCCATGATGGCGCGTCGTATCCTTATTGAGCGAGGTTAGATAAGATCGAGTCAATAACAAACAAGAGGGGGGCCGCCTGATGTCTGACTACGGGCTTATTATAAATGGCAAGAAAGTTGCCACTGAGAACTCATTTTCGGTGACCAACCCGGCGAACGAGGAAATTGTGTCGCAGTGTCCGATTGCGACCCGGAATCAACTCAACGAGGCCGTGAAAGCGGCTGCTGATGCTTTCGTCACATGGTCGAAAGTGGCGGATGAAGAGCGTGCCGCCGCGTGCGGAAATATTTCGGCGGCGATCAACGACCATGCAGACGAACTCGCCAGGCTGCTGACGGAAGAACAGGGCAAGCCGCTGAGCGGCGAGGGCTCAAGATTCGAAGTCGGTGGCGCTGCTGCCTGGGCCGGATTTACCGGCAGTCTTTCCCTGCCGGACAAAGTCATTCAGGACGATGAGAAAGCCCGTGTTATTCAAACGCGCAAACCCATTGGGGTTGTTGGTTCGATTACGCCGTGGAACTGGCCGCTGATGATTGCGATCTGGCATGTCGTGCCAGCCATTCGGGCCGGTAATACGGTGGTGATCAAACCTTCTCCCTACACCCCTCTGAGTACGCTGCGTCTGGTGGAGATCATTAACGAGTGCTTGCCGCCGGGTGTTCTCAATTGCGTCACTGGCGAGGACGAACTGGGTCAGTGGATGAGCGAGCATCCGGATATCCAGAAGATTATTTTCACGGGGTCCACAGCCACAGGGAAAAAAGTGATGGGCAGCTCGGCGGGAAGCCTGAAGCGATTGACCCTCGAGCTGGGTGGCAACGATGCGGGCATCGTCCTGGGCGATGCCGATCCGGCCTCCATCGCGCCCGGCATCATCGGCGGTGCTTTTATCAACAATGGCCAGACCTGTGCGGCCTTGAAGCGACTTTACGTGCACGAATCCATCTACGATGCATTATGCGATGAGCTTGTGGCCGCCTTGTCCGGCATACCGATGGGCAACGGACTCGACGAGGACAACTTGCAAGGGCCGATCCAGAACAAGATGCAGTTCGACAAAGTATCCGCGCTTTTGGCCGATGCGAAAGACAATGGCGGTCGGGTGTTATGTGGCGGCGATATACCGGATGCTCCCGGCTATTTCATGCCCTATACACTGGTTGCCGATGTGACCGATGGCATGCGCATTGTCGACGAGGAACAATTTGGACCTCTGTTACCCATTGTCAAATATTCCGATATCGACGATGCGGTCAGTCGTGCCAATGCCTCCGAGAGCGGTCTGGGAGGATCCATATGGTCCGCGGACACGGAGCGCGCTGCGGAAATAGCAGCACAACTCGAATGCGGCACGGCGTGGGTCAATCAACACGGCGGAATCGCACCGAATATTCCCTTCGGCGGCGTCAAATGCTCCGGCATAGGAGTGGAATTTGGTGAGGAGGGATTGCAGGAATACACCACTATCCAGGTGGTTAACGTTGCCAAGGCCGCGGCCTGATGGGCAGCTTACTGTCCCGACTGGGACCGGGCATGATGCTGGCGGCTGTGGCCGTCGGTGTGTCGCACCTGGTTTTCTCGACTCAGGCGGGCGCAAATTATGGCTTGTCTCTTTCCTGGTTGATCATTGCAGTCGTCATCCTGAAATATCCGGCATTTCATTTTGCCGTTCAGTATGCGAGCGCGACCGGGCGAAGCCTGGTGACGGGCTATGCCCGAATCGGCAAGGTCGCCCAGACATGGCTGGTTGTCGGGTTTTTCGTCGACACCTTTATTGCCACTGGCGCCGTCGCGATGGTGACAGCGGGCTTGTTTATCAGCGTTTTCAAACTACCGTTCAGTGGCCCCCAGGTCGCCGTTGCGCTAATGGTTCTTTCGGCCGCCATATTGATGAATGGACAGTACGCTCGTGCAGAGAAGCTGGTAAAGATTTTTGTGCTGGCATTTTCCGTTCTTGCTGTGGTGGCAACGCTGTTCGCATTGCCGCTTATCGGAGACGGGGGACGGGCGGTGTTCGCCGAATTAACACCGAGCCGCTCCCTGGCCGTTTTTGTGATTGCAATAGCAGGCTGGATGCCGATGCCACTCAATGGCTCGGTGCAGATCTCGAAGTGGGTTTGTGAAAAACGCCGCCTCATGGGTGATGGCTTCAAACCGCGCGATGCACTGGCCGATTTTCGGGTGGGCTACGGACTGACTGTCATATTGGCACTTTGTTTCCTGTTGATGGGCACCGCGGTGTTGTTTGATGCGGGCTACAAAGCGCCCGCAAACCCAGGCGCATTTGCAACCGAATTGCTCGGAATTTTCACCACCGTCATCGGCGACTGGAGCTACCCGATCATCGCGGTCGCGGCGCTTGCCGTGATGTGGTCAACGCAGATCGCCTTGATGGATGTGATGCCACGCCTGACAGATCGCTTGCTGGGAACGCTGACCGGTCGGCCGCGTGACGCTCCCAGCCGTTATAGCAAGTTTCTGCTCGCTCAGGTTATCGGTGTATCCATCATTCTCCTTTTCCTGATGCAGGGATTTACCTCCTTTCTTTATTTCGCGACCAGCATGGGTTTCCTTGCCGCACCCGCCATTGCCTACTACAACTATATTGCGATGACCTCGGATGAGGTGCCGCTCGAATTTCGGCCCGGACGGCAGATGGCTGTCTGGAACTGGATCAGCGTTGCCACTATGTCGGTGTTCGCGCTTGCCTTTCTCTATACCAGCCTGACCTAAGGAACATCCGCTCGATTCATAAACTCGCGTCCTGTGTTCAAAATGTCCAGCTTTGGTGTTGCGAATTTTTGCAATAGCCAGCTTATGTTCGATCTGTGCCTTGAAGCTGAATATTTTGCATCACAATCTACGTCGTCCAGACCAAATTAAAGGTTTCCTAAATGACTCAACCCAAGAATATGACCGGTGGCGAAGCCATGGTGCGCGCGGCACAGGCGAATGGTATCGACACGATCTTCGGACTGCCGGGTGCGCAGATTTACCCGCTGTTCGATGCGCTGCATCAGACACCTGAAATCAAAACCATCATCAGCCGGCATGAGCAGGGCGCGGCCTACATGGCGATGGGCTATGCGAAGGCGACCGGCAGACCGGGCGCTTTCTCTGTCGTACCGGGACCTGGCATTCTGAATGCGACGGCGGCGCTCTGTACCGCCATGGGTTGCAACACGCCGGTTCTTTGCCTGACCGGACAGATACCATCCCAGTTCCTGGGTGTCGGTCGCGGCCACCTGCATGAACTGGCGGATCAGGTGGCGACCTTGAACGGCGTCATCAAGCACGCCGATCGCATCGATGACCCGGCCGACACATCGGCCAAAATGAATGAGGCCTTCCACATCATGCAAAGTGGCCGGCCCGGCCCGGTGGCTCTCGAAATGTGCTGGGACACGATGGCTGGCTCGAAAGACATCGACATCGGGCCCGGCAATTCGGTGATTGACAAGCCGCTTGTCGATGAGGATGCATTGGCAGATGCGGCCGAGCTTATCGCTGGTGCAAAAAACATCATGATCATGTGCGGCGGCGGTGCGCAGCATGCGAGTGCGGAGGTTACGGAGCTCGCTGAAATGCTGGGTGCGGCGACCACTGCATTTCGCAGTGGCCGGGGAGTGGTCAGCGAGGGTAGTGCATGTGGCGTCTCGTCGGCGGCCGCGCACCGGCTTTGGGAAGATACCGATTTGTTAATTGGCGTCGGATCACGACTCGAAATGCAATTCATGCGCTGGCTGTCGATGGGTGAATACCACGATGCGCCACCAGCAGGTGACAGGAAAGTGATTCGTATCGATGTCGATCCCGTTGAAATGCAACGATTCAAGCCCGATGTTGGTGTCATAGCCGATGCAGTGGACGGCGTGCGCGGCCTGATCAGCAAGGTCGGCAAGCGTGGATTCAATGCCGGCGATCTGGATCGTATCGCCACGGCGAAGGCCCAGGCGCGCGCTGAAATAGAGGAAATTCAGCCGCAGATGGCGTACCTGGATGTTATTCGCGAGGTCTTGCCCCACGACGGGTATTTCGTCGAAGAGCTGTGTCAGATCGGCTTTACCTCATATTTCGGTTACGACGTCTACGAGCCGCGGACCTACGTGACACCCGGATTCCAGGGGACACTCGGTTTCGGTTTTCCGACTGCGATCGGCGTAAAAGCGGCGATGCCGGACAAGGCGGTGGTGTCGATTACCGGTGACGGCGGATTCATGTTTGCAATGCCAGAGTTGGCCGCGGCCGTGCAACACAATATCGGATTGATCACGATCCTGTTCAATAACCAGTGTTTTGGCAATGTACGCAGAGACCAGCAGGAGCGCTTCGAGTCCCATATAATTGGCGCGGATTTGACGAACCCTGATTTCATGAAACTGACCGAGTCGTTCGGCGCCGATGCCTACCGTGTTGATTCTCCTGATGCGCTCAAACCGGCATTGGCCAAAGCCATCGATGCGGACCGGCCAGCCGTAATTGAAGTGAGCGTCGAAAAAGGCTCGGAAGCCAGCCCCTGGAAGTACATTCACCGCTAACGGAGCGCCACATGCAGCAACGTCGATACCAACGAAGACTTGTGAGCGTATTGGCGCTCATGGTGTGTGTCTTAACACAGAGATCACTCGCACAAGTACCCAGCGATGAATACATTGATGATCTTGCGACCCGAGCGCTGGAGCAGTTCAATACACCCGGTATAGCGATAGGGGTGTTGAAAGACGGTGAGCTCGTATATTCAACGGGTCACGGCGTCAGGGATATGCACCAATCCGATCCGGTAGACGCGGACACGATTTTCGAGATTGCCTCGCTGACAAAAGCGTTTACCACGGCCGCACTGGGCATCCTGCTCGATGACGGCAAGCTCCATTGGGATGATCGGGTGATCGATCATGTGCCCGAGTTTCGCATGTACGATGCGTGGGTTACGCGCGAATTCACCATCCGCGATCTTCTGACTCATCGCAGCGGACTGGGTCTTGGTGCCGGAGATTTGTTGTTCTGGCCGAACCAGGAGTCCACCACCGAAGACGTCCTCAATGCCATGCGTTACCTGAAACCAGAAACCAGTTTCCGCACGGCCTATGCGTACGACAATCTACTCTACGTAATCGCCGGTGAAGTGGTTACCCGGGTTTCGGGTATGCCCTGGGCCGATTTCGTGGAGCAACGTATTATGCAGCCGCTGGGCATGGATGACTGTCGGGCATTGCCGGGTCGGGTCACTGAGCGGGAGAATCGTGCTACGCCGCACATGTTGGTGGACGGGAAGCTGGAGACAACGTTCTTTAGCGGCGGCGGTGTAACGGCAGCGGCCGGAGCGGTCAATTGCAATGTAACCGGTCTCGCAAAATGGGCGGCGATGCATCTGGCAAACGGTGCGCTTCCTGATGGGAGTTGGCTGATCAGCGAGGAAACGCATGCAGATCTTTGGCAAGCAGTGACCTTAACTCCGGTGGATTCCATCCATCGCGAACACAGTCGCACGCACTTCCGGGCCTATGCGCTTGGCTGGGGATTGCAGGATTTTTTCGGTTACCTGCAAGTGAGTCACTCTGGCGGCCTGCAGGGGATGACTACTTATATTGCCTTTCTGCCGGAGAAAGACCTGGCCGTCATCGTACTCACCAATCAGTTCACGCGTGCGTATCGCGCGGTGGCTGACGGAATATTGAGCGCTTATGTTGAGGACGAGCCGGAAGACTGGATAAAGATTTTTGGTCAGGCCGATACCGAGCGCAACGCCGCAGCAGATGCGGAAGTGGCCGAAGCATTTGCCAATCGTGATGCCGAAAGTCAGCCCTCATTGCCGCTCTCAGCTTATGCGGGGACTTATACTGACAACTGGTATGGCGATGTTGTCGTCGCAGAAGAAGGTGATGGACTGACCATGCACTTTACTCGCTCGAAGTTGATGACGGGTCCGCTCGAACATTTCCAGTACGACACGTTCATCGCACGCTGGCGTGACCGTAGCCTGCTGGCCGATGCGTATGCGACGTTTTCGCTCGGGGCAGACGGGAAAGTCGAAGCAATCAAAATGCGCTGGGTGTCACCACTAACTGATTTTTCCTACGATTTTCACCACCTGGACCTCAGACGCCAGTTGCCGGAGTAGTGCAGTTTGTTCCCATGTTGAGGTATGCCGCAGGAATTCCCGTCGTGCTATCGAGAAGACAGGCTGCCAGCACATTTTTTACTGCCTGCGATTACTTGCAGCTGGATTTTTCCTGTTCCCACCATCGTGACAGGACGCGGTTGTACTCGGAGATATACTCAGCCCCTGCAGAGACTGCTTTTTTCTGATTGTCATCCAGATCGGCCGTCTTCAATTGCATCGTAAAATCAGGTCGTTCCGTGTGGCAGAGCAGCAGTTCATCGATGCCCGCGAACGTTGTGTCAATGCCAATCAGCCGTGGACGGTCCTGGCTGACTTCAAACGCCGCACGCGCAATGTGATCGTCTTCGGCCAGCCAAAGGACCAGTTGCTCGGCATCCGGTAGTGTGGCGTCAATATCGTCAATCTGGCCTTCGATATTTTCGGGGTTCATGACCAGCCCATCCAGTCGCAAAATATCTTTCGGCCAGATGTAATTGCCACGTCTCATCATGACAATCGTGCCGTCCGGGTAATGTAACTGGTGGCCGCGTATTTCGCGTTCATTGAAACGGTGTGGCCAGCCAACGACGGTAATAGGATCGCCGACCTTGATCGCCTTGAGTTCGTCGTCAAAGCCCAGGCGCTTGGCGTCGCGAGGGTCCTCGGTCGTCAAAGTCCATTCCAGAACAGAACCGTCTGCTCCGGTGACATCAATGCGGTAAATGCTGTGCGGATAGCCGAAGCGCGCTTTGGTGACGACACCGGTGATTTTAACTTCGGTCTTGCCGTCATAGTGCAATACCGAGTGGTGTGCAGGGGCAGGGCCGGCAATTAAAAGGGTTGTGGCGATCGCAAGCAGGATTCTTAAAACAGGCATTGACAGGTCTCCATCGTTGTTGGCTTACGTTACAGACCCGTTATCGTACTGGCAACATTGATCTCACAGGCTGCCAGGCTGAAACAGATTGGACTCAGTCTAATCACAGGGACTTGATAGTTGAAAAATTAGAACCATTTTCATAGTTGACGCATCTAAGAAGTTAACGAGCTGGAAACGCCAGGAAATGGTGATGGTCGAGTCGCGGGAATCGCTCTGATAGCAGCAGCGATTCCCGCGACTCGACCACCAGGAAAGCTCAACTCGCGCGCCAAAAAATAAATCAAATAACTCACGGCACCTACTACGAAAGGCATTGAAAAACATGAAGAAAAAACGCGTTTGGATGGGGGCCGGCGTGGCCGCGATAGCGATTGTCGGCGGCATCATGGCTTTTGGTGGTGAGAAAGAAGAACTCCAGGAAGTTCAGACCGCCCGTGTTGAACTGCAAAAAATCATTCAGATGGTAAACGCCACGGGACGTATTCAGCCCAAAACGCAAATTAAGATCAGTGCCGATGTGAGCGCCAAAATCATGGTCCTCGCGGTTGAAGAGGGAGACTGGGTAGAGGAAGGCCAGCTATTGGTTGAGCTTGACCGGGCACGTCACGTGGCTACTGTGGAGAGCGCGCAGGCGAGCGTGCGATCGGCGCAGGCGAATGCCAAGCTTGTCAGCGAGAACATGAACCAAACGGAGAAAGAGTTTGTTCGTACTCGCGAACTGGTGGCTCGAAAACTCGATTCGCAATCGGCACTGGATATGCAACAGGCGGCTTACCAGGTCGAGGTTGCTCGCTATGCTTCGGCGCTGGATCAGGTTGAGCAAGCTCGCGGTACCTTGAAACAAGCCCAGGATGCGCTCTCCAAAACCACGATCTATGCGCCCATGAGCGGCACCATAAGTGACCTGAACAAAGAACAGGGAGAGATCGCGATTGGTTCGCAGTTTCAGGAGGACGTCATCCTCATCATTGCCGACCTGAGCGAAATGGAGGCACAGGTAAACGTTGACGAGAACGATATTGTGTCTGTGCAGATCGGACAGGAGGCCGAAATAGAAGTCGATGCTTTGCAGGGACAAACACTTCGGGGTGTCGTCTACGAGATAGCCAATTCGGCCAACGTGGCGGCAGACGGAACTACAGATCAGAAAACAGAATTTGAGATCAAGATATCGATCACGGACCCGGATCCCAGTTTGCGGCCGGGGATGACAGCGAGCGCCGATGTCTATACCAAAACCAAGGAAGATGCCGTTAGCGTACCGATCCAGAGTGTTGCTGTTCGTACCGTCGATCAATTGGCACTGGAAGGTGAGGAACGTGCTGATGCTGAAAAGCGCTACGAGGCTGATAAAGACGGGTTTGTTGAAATCGTGTTTTGCATCGAGGATGGCAAGGCGATCGCGAAGCAGGTCAAAACAGGCATTCAAAGCGACGACCTGATCGAGATTCTGTCAGGGTTGATGGAAGACGAAGAAGTGGTAACGGGTAGCTACCGGGCAATTTCCAAAGACCTTGTGAATGGCGCACAGGTATCTGTTACCAATGAGGTTGACGGCAAGGCGGACGCCGCATGAATGCCAGCGCCGTGGCGGAGTCGGTGAACAGCACCTTGCAGATACAGGATGTGATCAAGACCTACGTCATGGGTAGCGAGAAAGTGCATGCATTACGTGGTGTTACCCTTGAGATCGAAAAGAATGAGTTTGTAGCGATCATGGGTCCCTCCGGATCCGGTAAGTCGACTCTGATGAATGTAATCGGGTGCCTGGATGTGCCGACGTCGGGCACGTATTCACTCGAAGGCCGCATGGTTGCCGAGATGACGGAGTCCCAGCTTGCCGAAATCCGCAATCGCATGATCGGATTTGTCTTTCAAACATTCAACCTGATTCCGCGCGCTGATGTTTTGCACAATGTCGAGTTGCCACTCATATACGGCGGCATCCCGCGCGCCAGACGACGTGAACTGGCCGAACGTGCCATCGAACGAGTCGGACTCGCCGATCGAATGCAGCACAAGCCGAATGAACTATCCGGCGGTCAACGACAGCGGGTCGCCATCGCACGGGCACTGGTATTCGATCCGTCGATCATTCTGGCTGACGAACCGACCGGAAACCTGGATAGCCGAACCGGCGACGAAATCATGGTGATGTTCGATGAACTGCACGATGCGGGGCAGACGATCATCCTGGTAACCCATGAAGACTATATTGCAGAGCATGCGTTACGAACGATCCGGTTGAAGGACGGCCTGATCGAAAGCGACGAAAAACACGGCGATATTCGCGGCGGAATGCGAGTTGCTTCGATGGCTGACAATGCGCGCCAGGCCGCCGTCTGAGGGACAATTGATGGAGCGATGGCCGTGAGACTAATGCTCGATATTGCAGAGTCTTTTCGTATCGCCATCGGTGCGATATGGGCCAACAAGGCGCGCGGTGCGCTGACGACGCTTGGCATCATCATTGGCATTGTCGCTGTCATCACCACAATGACGGCCTTCAATGGCATGCAAAGCGCCTTTCGGCAGGGATTTTCATCGGTCGGCTCGGACGTCATCTATGTATCGCGCATGCCCTGGATCATCATGAACGACTTCTTTCTGTACCGAAATCGTCCACCATTGATCCTCGAAGAAGCGCAGGCGCTGGAGCGCAACCTTGAAGGTAAGGCAATCGTCAACCCGTCCATGGATACGCGCCGGGACATTAAATTCAATGCCGCTAGAGTTGATGGTGTACGCATCGTCGGCACGACAGAAAAACAAGCCGTCATGGGCAGCGCCGTGCCGGAGTTTGGTCGCTTCCTGATGGCGTATGACGTCAATTACCGGAAAAACGTGGCGGTCATAGGTCAGGACGTTAAGGATGCATTGTTCGAAAATGCCAATCCACTGAACAAGGAAATCAGGATCGGTCGCAGCAAGTTTCGGATTATAGGTGTCATGGAGAAGCAAGGCGGATCGACCTTTGGTGGTCCGAATTTCGATCGCCAGATTTACGTGCCAATATCAACCTACCTGAAAGCATTCGGTGGAAGGCATAGCACCAATGTTGATATTGCGATCAAAGCGCCTTCCCAGGAGGCGATGGCTGACCTGGAATTCGAAGTTATCGGTGAGATGCGTAAAATTCGCAAGTTGCGGCCCGCGGCAACGGACAATTTCTCCATCAACAAACTGGATACATTGATGGGCGGATTTAATTCCGTCATGGGTGTCGTTCTCGGACTGGGCCTGCTGGTCACCAGCATTGCATTGTTTGTCGGTGGAATCGGTGTGATGAATATCATGTTTGTTTCCGTTACCGAACGGACCCGCGAAATCGGCATTCGCAAAGCCATTGGAGCCAAACGTCACAGCATACTGTTGCAGTTTCTGTTCGAGTCTGCCGTCATCTGTCTCCTGGGTGGCATCATTGGAATCATTCTGGCATCCGGCCTGACGGCCATCATCAATGCGGTTCTAATGCCAGCCAGTGTCTCAGTGCCGATTCTTGTCATTGCGATTATCATTTCGATAGTCGTCGGCGTTGTGGCCGGATTTGTTCCGGCATGGAAAGGGGCGCGTCTCGATCCGATCGAAGCGCTTCGCTACGAGTGATGAGATAGCCGTGCAAAAAAGCGATATATTCCTGATGTCATTGCGTTCGATTCGCGGCAACAAGCTGCGCTCGACGCTCACGCTTTTCGGCATTGTGCTTGGTGTCGCATCGATAATCGGCGTCATGACGGCAATCTCGGTCATCCAGACTACGATGGAAACGGAAATGAGCATTCTGGGCGCGCAGACGTTTCAGGTGCAGAAGTGGCCGGCTGGCGGCTTCAACTCGGATGAAGAACGACGCAAGGCCTTTCGCCGTCCGCCACTTACGCTCGCTGACGCGCAGGCAGTTCGTGAAAACGTCAAAACCGCCGATATTGTAGGCGCTGAGTTGTGGGATTTCGGCTTCAAGGCGGAATACAAGGGGGAGGAGACGAATGAAAACCTGGCCATCTGTGGTGGCACGCCCGAATATGCCGCAAACAATACCCACTACGTGGGTCTGGGTCGCAATATCTCGCAGATGGATGTCAGGTCTCGCCGACGGGTAGTGGTTATAGGATTTGCGATAGCACAAAAATTGTATCCGTTCGTTGACCCCATCGGCCGGGAAATTCGTGTAGATGGCCGCAAGTACCAGGTCATTGGCGTGTTCGACGAAAAGAAATCAGCCTTCGGCGCGGGCTACGACAACTATGTTCTGATGCCAGTGACAACCTATGTGAGTACTTACGGCCTGACCGGTGGCGATGGCTTTGCGCGCTCCGTAAATATTACGGTACACGCGAAAACACCGGAGCTGATTTACGATGCCATTGAAGAGACTCGCCAGGTTCTGCGCCGTGTTCGCGGCGTGAAACCAGCCGAGGAGGACAACTTCGAGTTTTTCAACAGTGAAAGTCTGATAACTGATTTCAATCAAATGACACAGGGTGTAAAACTCGGCGCGTTTGTCGTCGGTATTATTGCACTGGTGGTCGCGGGTATCGGCATCATGAATATTATGCTGGTATCCGTCACCGAGCGAACCAAAGAAATTGGCATTCGCAAATCGCTGGGGGCCAAGCCGAAAGACATCTTGGCGCAATTTCTTCTTGAGGCCGTCATTCTTTGTAATATCGGCGGTGTCATTGGTGTAATCGCCGGTTTCGGACTGGGCAATATTTTGAGCGTGGCCTTCGGTTTCGAGAACTCTGTCCCCATGGAGTGGGCAGTGATCGGAATTGTTTTCTGTTCCACTATCGGGATCGGCTTCGGTCTGCTGCCTGCCGTAAAGGCGTCACGATTGCACCCGATCGACGCATTGCGTTACGAATAGGAAAAGCGCTTACTATCACCCCATCCGGGATCCAGGGGCGCAGGGTATGGGAAGCGAATCCAGCGGACGTCGATGAAAGCCGCTTTTCTCGCGGTTGTCGCGTTCACGGTCGTTATACTCATATTCTTTAAGGTCGATTTCGAACCCGAATTTTCGTTGCCGCGAGAAACGGATTCCCTCGATCCCGAACAGGAGGCTCGCTTCGATGCCTGCGTCACGAAGAAAGATGCAGCGATTCACGCAAGGACTTTTCGTGACATTGACAACCCGGATGTGCAGCGGGAAATTCTCATCACGCAAAAAGAGCGGGCCGTTCGTGACTGCCGGGAAAGCCTGCCGGAAAAACGGGTTACGGTCAGTGAACCATTGCGTTTCAATATTATTGATTTGACCTTTAGATATTGATGATAATCAAGTCAATCGGAGGTCGAAAATGTCGCGCTCACATCCAGCTGTAAATACCTGCCCTGTACGGATAAAAGCACTGCTGCTCCTGCTGCCACTGGTAGCTTGCTCACCGCCACCGGCAGAACCCACGTCGGAAGCAACTTCAGCCGCAGCTGCCGTTACTGAAGTTGCCACAGGTCATCAGGGTATGGTGTCTGCGGCACATCCGCTGGCGACAGAAGCTGGCCTTGAAATCCTTCAGGCGGGTGGCAACGCTTTCGATGCCGCGGTTGCGATTGCTACGACACTCAATGTCGTGGAGCCCATGATGTCGGGCATCGGCGGCTACGGCACCATCCTGATTTATGATGCGGAGAAGGGAGAGAGTCGATTTCTGAATCCCAGCGGACTGATTCCACAAGCCCTGGATTCAGACGTATTCCGGGCGCCAACGCCAAATTATATGGAAAATCGCCGCGGGGCGAAATCGGTGTCGACACCCGGAAATGTGAATGCCTGGGATGCGATGGCCGCCTACGGCACGCTTCCGTGGCAGAGACTTTTCGAGTCTGCGATCGAGGTTGCTGAAAACGGCTATGTTATAGATGCACGGATTGCACGTTATATTGGTCTGGCATTCGATGATTTTCCAGCGCATACCCAACTGTTCTATGGCAAGGGTGGGGTGCCGCTCGCGGCGGGTGAGCGCCTGGTGCAGAAAGACCTGGCTAATTCCCTGCGCATGATTGCCAACGAGGGAGCCGCCGTTTTCCACGGCGGCGCTCTGGGCGCAACGGTCGATGCGGCGATGCAGGAGGCTGGCAGCTTTCTGCGGCTGGCCGATCTTGCGAACAATCAGCCCGAATGGTGGAAGCCGATATCAATTCAGTACCGGGGCTATACGGCGGTAACAGCATCACCGCCTGCCAATTCCTTTCCGGCGCTGGTCCGCCTGGGTTTGATGGCGCAGTTCGACGTTCGCTCGATGGGCCGTAACTCGATTGAGTATCTGCATATCTTCGCCGAAGCCACCAAGCACGCGTTCTGGACTCGCATGGCCTATGCGGGCGATCCGGATATCGCCCCGCCCCCGCTGGATATGCTGTTGTCCGATGCGTATCTGGAGAAAGTGGCCGCGCAGTTCACGGATGCTGCCAAACCGTTTGAGCCGCCCGGTGTCATGCCGACGACAGGCATGAACACTACTCACTTTGTAGTCGCCGACAAATGGGGCAATGTTGTCTCGGCGACACAGACACTGGGAAATCTGTTTGGCAGCCGACTGATGCCGGAAGGTACCGGTATCTGGTTGAATAACTCGCTGGCGTATTCGACCTTCGAGCCGAAAGGGAATCCGATGGACGCGTATCCGGGCCGGCGCAAGCTGTCAGGCGATGTGCCACTGTTTGTTATGCAGGATGGCAGGCCCTGGATCGTCATCGGCACGCCGGGTGGTCATACCATTGGGCAGACAGTGCCACAAATTGTGATGAACGTGCTCGATTTCGATATGGATATTCAGGAGGCCATCTCGGCGCCGCGAGTATCCTTCATCGAGCCAGACCAACTGGCCGTGGAGCCGACGATCTCCGGGGACGTGGTGGATGCACTGGCGGCGCGTGGGCACAACATTCTTTCTCGTGAACGCATCGGCAATGCACATGGCCTGGTGATCGAATACGATGGTTCCGGAAAACCCGAACGCTTTACCGGCGGTGCGGATACCCGCGGCGCCGGCCTTGCAAAAGGATTCTGAACGCTTCTTTGGAGATGACATGAAAGACAAAGTCACACGACGCGATTTTCTTAACGGTACTCAGGTTGCCATTGGTGCATCGCTGCTGTCGTCATGGAGCGAGGTATTCGGTGCCAGCGGTTCAGAATTCGAACTGGGTCCGGACTACTATCCGCCCGCACTGACCGGATTGCGCGGCAGCCACGATGGTTCCTGGGAAACGATGCATGCCCGCGTATCGGGCGCGACCTGGCCGTCGGGAAAATACGAGGAGGACTACGATCTCATCGTCGTGGGCGCAGGCATCAGCGGCTTGTCGGCCGCCCATTTCTTCCACAAGGAAAACCCTGGTGCGCGTGTACTGATACTGGACAACCATGACGATTTTGGTGGTCACGCAAAACGCAATGAGTTCGGTATCGACGGTCGCACCCGAATCGGCTATGGCGGCACTGAGGCCATTGATACACCCTCGGCGTATAGCGATGTGGCGAAAGGACTGCTGCGGGATGTTGGCATCCAGGTAGAGAAGTTCTACGCAGCGTATGACCAGGAACTGTATTCGTCACTGGGCCTCAGCAAGGGCATCGTTTTCGACCAGGGGACCTACGGCGAGCAAAAGCTGGTCGTTGGATATAACAAAATTCCCTGGCAGGAGTTTGCTGACCAGACGCCCATGAACGACCAGGCCAGGGCGGATCTGGTCCGCCTGTGGACGGATGAGCGAGACTATCTGCCCGGCATGAGCTTCGATGAGAAAAAGACGTTGCTGGAAAAAACCAGCTACTACGATTTCCTGAAGAACTATGCCAAGGTGGATCAGCAGGTTTTGGAGATGTTCCGCCGCTGGGGAATGAGTTTCTGGTGCGTCGGCATCGACGAAATTCCGGCAACCTCGGTGCAGTCCTATGACGGTGGCATGCCCGGTCTGACACATACGCTTCGCCGCGTTGGTTACCGCGGGGATGAACCGTATATTTTTCATTTCCCCGATGGCAATGCCTCGGTGGCCCGCTTGATTGTTCGCGCGATGCTGCCCGAGGCGGTGCCTGGATCGACGATGGAAGATGTCGTGACCGCACGCGTGAACTATTCGATGCTTGACAGAAGTGGTGCGCCAGTACGAATTCGACTGAACAGCACGGTTGTCAACGCGGCACATACCAGCAATGCCGGCGCCGTCGATGTGACATTTGTCCATCACGGTAAATCGCATACCGTTCGCGGCAAGAAATGCATCATGGCGTGTTACAACAGCGCAATTCCCTATCTCTGTCCGGAACTCCCGCAAGAGCAGGTGGATGGTCTCAAATACAACGTGAAGGTCCCGCTGACCTATACGAAAGTCCTGGTACCCAACTGGCGTCCCTTCGCCGAGCTTGGGCTCGACTTTGCGTACTACACTAATGATTTCTACAAACAGGTTGAACTCGACTACCCGGTTTCTATCGGTAACTATAAATTTAATCATTCGCCGGACGATCCCATGGTGTTGCACATGTGCCATGTGCATCATTCACAGGATATCCAGGGACCGGATCAGTGGCGCGAAGGTCGCCGTCGTTTGCTTGGCACTCCGTTCTCGGTCTTCGAAGGTCATGTTCGCGACCAGTTGGATCAGGCCCTGTCAGGTGCCGGATTCGACGCCGAGCGTGATATTCATGCCATCACCGTCAATCGTTGGGCGCACGGTTATGCCTACAGTCCGGACCTGTTATGGGAGCCGGAATGGCCGAACGAAGAAAGCAAACCGTGGGTCATTGGTCGGCAACCGTATGGACGCATTACGATTGCCAATTCCGATGCCGGAGCGGCTGCAAACACCAACGCGGCCATCACCCAGGGTTATCGGGCGGTGCAGGAAGCGTTGGAGTCCTGACGCGCGCGCAAGCTACTGCGTGAGCGACTGCACTATTGATCGGGTCATGCGTTCGGTGGTGATGAAGCCCCAGTTCCATACCTCGTGATAGTCGGCTAGCGGATTCTTCGCGACGATTTCGTCCTCGGACAGGCCGGCATCGACCAGTTTCCTGATCCGCGACTGGCTGTCCGCCAGCATGTCCCTGGCCAGTTTTACATCGGCTTTCGTCGCCAGTGATCCGTGCCCCGGGATGATGATCGTGTCGTCATCGGCGATGGCAATGACTTTGTCCTGGGCGGCCAGGAAACCTTCGACACTGCCGCCGGATTCCAGATCGATGAACGGGAACAACCGGTTGAACACCACATCACCCGCATGGATGACATTGATGTCCCTGAAATGAATGACGGCATCGCCATCCGTATGGGCATTCTGTACGTGGAAGACGAAGGCTTCATGACCGTTTAGAAAAAACGTTACTGAATCGGAAAAGGTAATTTCGGGAAGTGCACCGGCTGGAGTCGCTTCGTCACCGGTCATCTCAAGCAAACGTGTGCGGATGTTATCGTGTGCGACGATCGTCGCTCCGTGCGAGTGCATGGCAAGATTGCTGCCGGTGTGATCACCGTGGACATGTGTGTTGATCAGGAAATCGACCGGTTCCGGCGTCAGCCTGGCGATTGCGTCCAGCAATGCGGGCCCGGTGGGTGGCAAACCGTCATCGATGAGAACGACGCCGTCTGCGCCAATTACCACCGTCATATTGCCGCCCACGAATTTCCCGTCGACGCCATCCAGCATATACATGCCGGGCACGATTTCGGTGCTTTGTACCAGGATCTCGTCATCCTGTGCGAGGAGCGGTCCGGCGACCAGTGTGAGTGCCATGCCGGCAAGTAGCGTTGTTCTCATTGCGAACCCATCCGATTGAGACTTTGAGCTGACAGTTTTACAGCACCTGTTGCCAATTTTCCATGCTTGCGGAGTCCGACACAGGTCTCAAATTACCCATAAAATCCCTTGCGTTTCGTGGTGTTGAGAGCCCTGTCACAGTTGCCAGACCGCTTCGTGACCGAATATCAGGGCTCAATACGCAAGCGGATCAGAATGAACAATCTCCCCGACAATGTCATCCCGTTTCCCCTGGAGCGGCGCCGCGATCTGCGCGCCTGCCCGCATTGCGGAACGCACAGTGATGTCTGGCAGATTGGACGACTTCTCTGGGGCTATTGCGACGTTCACGAAGTTCGTTGGGTGGTTGCCGACTACCATGTGCTGCCGCCTGAAGAACTGGATCGCAACAAGTTGCGGCGTGGACTTGAGTTCCTGGCCTCGTTTGTCGAGGTATCGCGCTAACACACTGCACTTCGTGTTATAAATCGCCACTCGGATTTCAGTGACCGGGTAGAGCATCTTGCGGCGTTCAATAAGCCTTGTATCTTTCTTTTGTATCCTGGTTGCCTGTAGCAGTGGTGGCGCGATAATTGAATCTGTTGCAGCACCGACGTCAACCCATTCATCCATTGTTCCTATCCACGCCATTCAGGGTGGTGGCGATGCGAGTCCCCTGAACGGCCAAATGATCACCGTTGTCGGCGTCGTCACAGGCGACTTTCAGGATAACGATTTTGATGCAGTGAGTAATCTGGGTGGATTCTATCTGCAGGAGGAGAATCCGGACAATGACCCGCAAACATCGGAGGGAATCTTTGTTTATGACCGGGATGCGAGTGGTGGTGATGTGCAGGCGGGCGACAGGGTCATGGTTACCGGCGTGGTTAAGGAATACTTCGGTGAGACACAAATCATCGCGACAACGTTCAACGTTACAGGTGCTGGTACGATCCAGGCGATGGAACTGACACTTCCGGTATCCGGGACGGTCGTTAACAACAATGGCCAGTTGATTGCCGATCTGGAGCGGTTCGAAGGAATGCTGGTGTCACTGCCGCAGAACCTGACAGTCACCGATCTTTTTGACCTGGAACGTTTCGGCGAAGTATCGCTTTCAGCTAACGGTCGTTTGTGGAAATTTACAAACTCGAACCTGCCTGATGTTGCGGCGTATGCCTCACATCAGCGTAGCAACGCACAGCGTCGCATCATTCTGGATGATGGATCGTCATCGCCAGGGGTCTCACCGCTGCGATATGTGGCAGCGGACAGTAGCTCGCCGAAGCCACCCCTGCGCGTGGGCGACCAGGCGTCAAACCTGATGGGCGTTATTCGGTTCGCGCGTGGTAGCGGCAAGTCAGGTATCGAGAACTACCGGCTGGAACCGGTTGATGACCCCATTTTCAAGTCGGTCAACGCCCGCCCGCAAGTCCCTGATGTGGGCGGCACTATAAAGGTCATGAGTTTCAATGCGCTCAACTATTTTACGACAATCGATCGTGGGCAGCGAAACTGCGGGCCTGACGGAAAGTCCGGGTGTCGGGGTGCCGACTCCGGGAAAGAGTTTGAGCGACAGCAATCAAAAATGATCAGTGCGATCCAGGCGGCCGGAGTTCACGTCGTTGGATTAATGGAAATTGAGAACAACGTTGATGAATCCCTGCAAACCCTGGTCGACAAGCTGAACGAGGCAACGCGAACAAGCAACTGGACATTTGTAAATACGGGCACTATCGGAACTGATGCCATTCGCGTCGGTATTGTTTACGACGATTCGGTTGTGAGTCCGGTGGGAAGTTTTGCGTTGCTGGACGCGGCGATCGACCCACGTTTCCTGGACACCAAAAACCGCAAGGCGCTGGCACAGACTTTTTCGGCAGACGCCAACGGCGGAGTTTTCACCATCGCCGTGAATCACCTGAAGTCAAAAGGATCGAACTGCGATTCTATAGGTGATCCGAATAGGCGAGATGGGCAGGGAAACTGCAACATAACCCGAACCAATGCCGCGGCGGCACTGGCAGAATGGATGGCAAGTGACCCGACCGGAAGCGCTGATCCCGATGTCCTGATTATCGGCGATTTGAACGCCTATCTGCGCGAGGATCCACTGCGGCAGATCGCCGCTGCTGGCTATGGCAACTTGCTGGAGAAATTCGTCGGAATCAACGCGTACTCTTTTGTATTTCGCGGGGAGTCCGGTGCACTCGATCACGCGTTCGCCTCAGCGACGCTCCTACCGCAAGTTACCGGCGTGAGTGAATGGCATATCAATGCCGACGAATCGCCACTGTTCGACTACAACCTTGAATCGGGTCGCGACGATACGCTGTTCGATCCGGACACGCCTTTCCGGACCTCCGACCATGACCCGGTCATGATAGGGTTGAGCCTTAGCGCAGACTGACAGGAACCCCGAGACATGACCGGTGAAGCGGATCTGGACAAGGATCAGACAGATTCGAGTGGCCGGCTCGCAGAGTTCGTGCCGGTCATTGATATTGGCGATCTCGCGACCGGAGTCGGTGCTTCGGGTGAGCGATCGATTGGTGAGATTGCCAACGCGGCCAGGGAGTGGGGCTTTTTCCAGGTTGTCAATCATGGTATCTCCGAGACCATCGTCGCACAGGCATGGCAGCAGACAGAGCAGTTTTTCGCACAACCGATGGCGGCCAAAGAGGCCATCATGCGAACACGCGAGAACCCCTGGGGTTACTATAATAACGAGCTGACCAAGAATCAGCGCGACAAAAAGGAAGTGTTCGACTTCACCTCGGAGGGTGTTGATTCAATATACGCCGCGACCAATCGTTGGCCGGAATTCGATCCGGAATTCCGGGTCGTTATGGCGGCGTATCGAAATGCCTGTGCGAAACTCGCGTTACAATTGTTGCAGGCGTTTTGTCATGGGTTGGGACTGCCCGCTGACTATCTGAGCGCTGATTTTGATCCGCATCACACCGGGTTCATTCGCCTGAACTACTATCCGGTGAAGGATCCGATGGGACATCACGAGGACGTCGCGCGAACGGTCGTCGCCGACCAGGGCGTACACCACCATACGGACGCCGGGGCGCTGACAATCCTGTCGCAGGATGCCGTCGGCGGACTACAGGTTCACAAAGACGGCTGCTGGCATGATGTTCCACCGGTTGCAGGTGCCTTCGTCATCAATACCGGTGACATGATGCAGGTGTGGTCGAACGATGTTTACCATGCCGCTGTACATCGAGTCCTCGCGATGGACAGCACCGACCGATACAGCATTCCGTTTTTCTACAACCCGGCGGCGGGCACGCGTGTGGCGCCGTTACCGACTGTCGTTACAGATCAGGAACCGGCACACTATCGAACGATTGACTGGTCTGAATATCGCGGCAAACGAACCGACGGCGACTATGCAGATTATGGCGCTGAAGTACAGATTTCCCAGTTCCGACAACAAGGATAAATAGAGGTGATGATAAGACAACTCCCAGCCATCTTATTCACAACGCTCCTGCTGTGGGCTTGTACGGAGTCGGAGCCGCCATTCTTGCCGGAGTATGGATCGATCGATCTGTATATCGAGAACGGGCAGGTACTTGACGGACTGGGTGGCGCAGCGCAAGCGGCTGACGTAGTCGTGGTGGGCGACGAGATCGTCTTCGTAGGTGCTGCCGGATTCTCGGCACAAGACCTGGATACCAGAATAAAGAATCACATCAATGCCGACGGCCGCATCGTCGCGCCCGGATTTATTGACCTTCATTCCCATGGCAACCCGCTGGAAACCCCTGAATTCGAAAATTTCCTGGCCATGGGAGTGACCACAATTTCGCTGGGGCAGGATGGATCCAGCCCGGAGGTAGCGAATCTCGCGGAGTGGCTGGGTGAAGTTGCCAGCAACGGCATTGGCACCAATCTGGCGATGTTCGTTGGGCATGGAACGTTGCGTACACTCGCGGGGATCGGGCGCGAGCCGGTGCCGGATCCGGAGTCGCTGCAGCGAATGTTGGTGCTACTTGAGCAATCGCTGGAGCAAACGTTTGGTATGAGCACCGGTCTTGAGTACAACCCGGGGCTCAACGCCAGGCCCGCCGAGTTGCAGGCGCTGGCCGAGGTTGTCGGTCGCAACAACCGGATGATCATGAGCCACATGCGCAACGAGGACGACGATCAGCTCGAAGCCTCGATCTCCGAATTGCTCGATCAGGGGCGCTTTACGCGAGTGCATGTGTCGCATTTGAAATCGGTCTTCGGCAAAGGGGCCGGGCGGGCGGAAGAGATTTTGGGGATTCTAGCGAAAGCCCGGGCAGCGGGCATTCAGATAACGGCCGAAATATATCCGTATACCGCCAGTTATACCCGCATTGATATCGTGTTTCCGGTATGGGCCAAAACGGTTGAGCAATTCGAGGTTGCCAAAGTGCAGCGACGTGACGAACTGGCCAAATTCCTCAGAGACAGGGTCAATCGACGCAATGGACCTGAAGCCACGCTGCTTGGTACGGACCCCTATACGGGCAAAACACTGGCCGATCTCGCCCATGAACTTGAGATGCCGTTTGAGGACGTACTCATCGATGTCATTGGACCCGACGGTGTGTCCGGGGCCTATTTCGTCATGAACGACAGTCTGCAGTCACGCCTCCTGGTGGACGCCAATGTGGGCGTTTGTTCCGATGGCAGCCCAACCGGATTTCACCCACGCGGTCACGGGACGTTTGCAAGAATCATCGAGCGTTACGTGATGCAGGATAAAGTGCTCACATTGCCGGAAGCTGTTCGCAAGATGACGTCTTTTGCCGCGAGTGTGCTCGGCATCACCGATCGTGGTGTTGTGAAGGCAGGAATGAAAGCCGACTTGCTGGTTTTCGATCCATCGCGCGTTCACGAAACGGCCAGCTACCCCAATCCGTTGCGGCTTGCGGAAGGCTTCGATGTGGTCATCGTCAATGGCAAAATAGCCCGCGAGGATGGTGAGCGCAGCGATGAATTATTCGGCAACGTACTGCAGCCGGATCGCTGAGAACAGGTTTCCCGGGTTGGAAACCACGCCGACAGGCAATGTCGATACGATTGCCGCGATCACCCGCTATCTCGAATCGCCGGAACTCAGCCCCGCGCCGGTAGTTCGCACGGATCAACGATCGATTATTCTTGATCTGAGTATCGGCAGTATGGCGCTGGGGGAGTCGTTGCTGAATTTGCCGGTTGAACGGTTCGGCCAGAGGGTGAACCAGGCGCTGGCGGACGCCGGTACTGAATTCGCTTTTGGTCGCTGGGGCGAGCCACGTGAACTCTACGTTAGCAGCCTGTTCGCGAACGAATCGACCGAACTTCAGGAGCCGCGCGTGGTTCACCTGGGCGTCGATGTATTTTGCCTTGCCGATACGCCGATTTATGCCCCGTTGGCGGGGCGTATTCACATCAAGACCAATAATGCCGCCGAACTGGACTACGGTCCGTTGCTGGTGCTGGACCATGAAACGAGTACGGGTGAGATCTTTTTTTCTCTCTACGGTCACCTGCGAGCGGCCAGTCTCGATGAGGTACACGAAGGGCAGGCCGTGTCGGCCGGCGAACAGATCGCGACCGTTGGCAGTGCGCCTGAGAACGGCAATTGGCCGCCGCATCTGCATTTTCAACTGATTCTGGATTTGCTTGGACTGGGTGCGGATTTTCCAGGCGTGGCAAGACGCAGCGAACAGGCGGCGTGGCTTGCACTATCACCATTGCCTGGACGGTTCTTCCCGGAGTGCAATCCGGAGCATCTCGATGGCCGCGCCGAGTAGTAGCAACTCAAGGTACTGATTGATGACGACATCACTGCACTTGCTGGATTTCATTGCGATGGGGCTCTATTTCGCCGTTCTCATCGGGATCGGCATTAACGTTGCCCGGTCAGAACGCGGTGAGGGTGAATGTGAGTCCTTTCTGGCCGCCGATCGAAATATGAACCTGGTGCAGACCACCTGCAGCACAGCGGCAACGGATCTTGGCGGCGGTTTCAGTATCGCTATGGGAGGTCTTGGATTTACGCTCGGTATTTCGGGTTCCTGGCTCATCGCAATCTCGGGTCTGAGCATAGTCATGGTGTCCTTCCTGATGGTGCCGCGCGTGAAGAGTTGGGCGGATCGAGTGAAAGGTCTGACGACCGGGGACATGTTCGAAGCGCGTTTCGATCGTCGTACGGGAACAGTCGCCGCTGTCGTGATCGGACTCGCATGGTTTACTTTTGTCGGCGGACAGATTATCGCGGGTGGCAAATTGTTGCAGGTCACGCTGGGCATGAACCTGACCGTTGCGGTGGCCCTGTCGGGTGCCGTGATTCTGGCGTATACCGCCATGGGCGGTCTGAAAGCGGTTATTTATACAGACGTGTTTCAGATGTTCGTCCTGATGATTGGCATTGTGTTCATCGCCGTACCCATCGGCCTCATCGAAGTGGGTGGCTGGAGCGGTATCGTGGAGCACTTCAGTGCATCCCCGGAAACAGCCAGCCTGGTTGAGTGGGACGCTGTCGGCTGGAAGCAGGCGCTCGGCTGGTTCTTTGCCATATTCCCCGTCTGGTTCATCTCAATTGCCGCGATGCAGCGCATTGTTGCTGCACGGGATGTGAAGACCGCCCGCCGTGCCTTTCTCCTGACGGGCGTGCCGATCGAATGGCCGCTGTTTGCAATCGGTAGCACCTTGATCGGCCTGATTGCGCGCATGCTGATTCCGGAAATCGAGGACGCAGAGTTCGCGACACCGATGATCCTCATGCAATTGTTGCCCGCCGGCATTTCAGGCATTGTGATTGCGGCCTATATCGCTGCCGTAATGTCGACCGCTGATTCCTGCCTGATCGGACCGGTCGCGATTTTCACAAATGATGTGTATCGCAAGTATATTCGTCCTGAGGCAGACGGTGCGACACTGGTACGAGTCGCTCGCATCTCAACCATCGTCCTGGGTCTTTTGGCCGTGGGCATTGCCTATCTGGTCCCCAATGTCCTGAAGCTGATTCTCTATGCGTATACCTTCGGTGCCGCCGGAATATTTTTCCCGGTCCTGGGGCTGTTGTTCTGGCGACGAACCACCGCCAGGGGCGCTTTCTGGAGCATGATTTGCGGTGGTACATCGGCCGTTATCTGGGCGATCGCCGGCGAACCGTTGGGATTCTCAGCCTCGTATACTGGCTGGATTATCGGTTTACCCGTATTGATAGTTGTGTCACTCATGACCGAGCATAGTCCTGAAGAGGATATTGATGTCTTCGCACCGGCTGCCGAAAATCGGGGAACTTCCGAGTAGAATCTGTCTCAGTGGGGTCGCGCATCAGGTTGCGCTCCTACGTCGATTGCGCTCGAAAATCTGTAGGAGCGCAACTCGATGCGCGATCCCACAAATTGGTGATTCCCGAATAACTACTCAGAGGTGAAGACATCAGAGGCCCCCGGGTCTTCGAGGACGCATGCGCCAGGTTTCGGAAAAACATTTGCAGCCCGGCCGCATAGCTCGGACAATGCGTGGCTCGGAATGCAGGGAGTTCGAGCGTGATTAGTACAGATGTTGTGATTGTTGGCGCGGGCCCGTGCGGCCTTTTCCAGGTTTTTGAGCTTGGCTTGCTGGGCCTTAAAGCGGAGGTCATCGACTCTATTCGCGAGCCGGGCGGTCAATGTACGGAGTTGTATCCGGACAAGCCCATTTACGACATTCCAGCGGTTCCCGTGTGCACCGGCGAGGAGCTGACCCAATTGCTGCAACAGCAGATCGAACCCTTCGGCTGCGGCATGCATCTTGGTGAAGAAGTGTCGGTCGTGCAAAAGCAGGATGATGCATCCTTTCTGGTCGAGACGAGTACGGGCAAAAAATTTAATGCCAAGGCCGTTGTAATTGCCGCTGGCGTCGGCTCTTTTCAGCCGCGCGCGTTGCGTGCGAAAGGCGTTGAGGAGCTTGCAGAGGGGACGTTGCACTACCGCGTCAGAAATCCTGAACAATTTACTGGCAAAAAAATCGCCATACTGGGCGGCGGTGACTCCGCACTTGATTGGGTCATAGAACTGGCGGGCATTGCGGAACATATAACGCTTATTCACCGGCGCGACGAGTATCGGGCCATGCAGGCGTCCATCGACAAGATGCACGCACTTGAAGCGGCCGGAAAAGTGACGACCATCGAGAAAGCAAAGGTCACGGAGGTGGTCGGGTCACCCGACCGAATCTCGTCCATTGTCGTAACGGCAAAAGAGAGCGATCCGGTTACCGTCGAGATTGACGAAATGCTGATCTTTTTCGGCTTGGCACCGAAGCTGGGACCTATTGCTGACTGGGGTCTGGACATCAATCGCAAGACGATCAATGTCGATACTGAAAAATTTGAGACGTCAGAACCGGGGATCTATGCCGTTGGTGACATCAATTTCTATGCAGGCAAGAAAAAACTGATTCTATGCGGGTTTCATGAAGCTGCATTGGCCGCGTTCGCCATCAAGCAACGCATTGAACCTGAGAAAAAAGTACATGTGCAATACACGACGACAAGTCCGATCATGCACGAACGACTGGGAGTCGACGATGAATAGACCTGCGAACCAGCCATCTGTTGAAAAAACCACCCATGGTATGTTCAGTATCGCGTTTCGAAAAACGCGGTCTTCGAACGGCCCGCATTGTCAATGACTTGCAGCTATAGGAAATGACAGTACATTCCTGTCCGCGCGCAGCTCGTCAAAAAAGTCGTTCTTGAACGAATTGCTAGTGACAGGACTGTTTGAGTGATTCCAGAGCAGATTCGAAGGTCGAGATATTGAAATGAACCAGGACCGCGGCTTCGGAATAGGGCGCGATGTCGAGTTCCATAATCTCGCCTGCGCTGAATTTCTCGATCAATTTCTCAACGTCAGCCGTCGAACTTGAAAATGTAATTTCATTTGAGGCGTCAACGCCAAGTTTTAGCCACATCGTCTTGCCCCCATCCGCACGAAAGCCCACCTCCGTATTGAAGGACGAAATGAATCGCCGCCAATTCACGCGAAACTGAATGGCCTCGCCACCTCCGGCGACACAGCGAAACTCAAGTAAAGGCTCAATCTCTTCCTTGCCGGATACGTCTGGGATGCTGTCGCTTGATTCCTGCCGCAAGGCGACGATCGCCTCGCCACTGTTCTCGTCTTTGTAGTTCGTCAGTGACCAAAACTCGTCGGCGGCGGCAATCTGAACGAAGACCATGCCAAGCAACAGCGATACGGTAGCGGAGACTCTAATTCGTGTTGGCATGGGCACGATCATACAGTCTGGCGGCTTGTTGAAAAACTCTGTTTCTCGACAGGTTACGCACGGTGCAGGGACGCACCGTCATATCCGACGGCGGCAACTCGTTGAAAACACAAATATTTTGAAAACCCTTTTTCTCGAAACGCGGTACCGAGAATTCTTTGGATGGTTTTGTCACCGGGCGGCCAAGAGCAGCTGGATGCAAGTCTGACGTTGCATCGCGCAAGACGAAGTGCGTTTCATCTGGCAGGCATCTTGCGAGAGGCTTACACTAAAGACCCGGACCGAACGCGAGAAAAGAGGCGAATGCGAATGCGAAGAATGATTCCTGCGATACTTGGATGGGGCTTAATACTGGGGGTTGGCACTGCCTGTGCGGATGGCCAGTTATTTCAGGATCCTGACGAATTCGATCCGGACTGGCCCCCTCTGATGGTGGAGGTCCTGATCCCATCGCAGGGTGAAATGCTCACAGGGACTTTTTACCAGGCAGGCGGTCGAGGACCGCATCCGACCATCGTTACATTGCACGCTTTTCCTGGCTACGAGAAGAATCTTGATCTGGCGCAATCGCTGCGCCGGATTGGCTACAACGTCCTGTATTTTGACTATCGCGGCCTGTGGGGTGGCCCCGCCGAATTTTCGGTTGCTTCCGGATACGAGGACGCGGCAAGCGCCATTGTCTTCGTAACCGACCAGGAAAACGCGGCCAAGCTGCAAATCGATAGTCGTCGCATCATCTTGTTCGGACACAGCTATGGTGCGGTTGCCGCACTTGATGTGGGGGCTACGAATCCGAAAGTGCAATGTGTCATTTCAATCGCGCCCGAGGATATGACGCTAATGGTCGCGACCGAAGAAGACAGGGAAGGCCTGGCGCGTTACGTGGACAATCTGCGTGTCCTGAAAGGCTACCCGGGAGAGGTTCTTATTGACGAGCTTCTGCAGCATCGCGAGGAATGGGCGATGACGACGACGGTCAGAGGCTTAAAGGAGAAACCCTACCTGATCATTGGCGGTGCACTGGATAGCAATTTCGACGCCAGTGAAGTTGCCCGGGTTGCGGCGGCGGGCAAGGAAGCCGGTGCATCGAACATCACGGCTACGATTATCGCGAATGCTGATCACAGTTTTTCCGCCAAGCGCATCGAACTAACGCTCGAGGTTGCTTCATGGCTGAAACAAGACTGCAACTAGCCCGATAATTCCTGGTTAAGGGAGTCTTGCTTTTTCGTGATTTGCCCGCTACGCCGCAGGAGCGTTACCTGACGCTCGATCCCGCCCCAATGCGAACCGTTTGCCGAACGAATCAGGCTTCCCGTTCATACCCTGGCGGCAAAGGGTGTCGGGTCAGATTTCACCAACATCGACAAAAGAATCAATTCCACCGAGTACAGCCCCAACAGCCACGAAATTCCAACCAAGCGATTGGCAGGCACTCCTGTCCCATGGCCCGTCACCATAGTAAGTAATCGACTGAAATTCGCTGCCGATTCTGGATAAGGCAAGACTCATGATGTCGGTGCGATCGGAAAAGTCATTGGCCGTCGCCAAGGGTATACCGCTGAGGTCAAACTCCGCCGAATAGAGCTTTAGAAGCGCCGTTTCCAGCCAGCCGCCGGTAGCGATAGCAACAGCATGAGAACTCGACGCACAGAGTCGGCCCAGCATCGCTCTGGCACCCGTTATCTCCTGGAACGGACCGTGCTTTCGAATATGCGATGCCAACGCATCAACAAAACGGGCTTTGATCATGGGCCCATGATCCGGATCGGACGTCAGTCCGTTGTCATTGAGTATTTGCGCCAGAATGCCGGAATCTGTAACGAAATCATATTCGCCAAGAGAGGGTCGGAATCGGACGGGACCCAGTACGGAAGTCACTGATTCTCTATAGAGAGCATCATCGACAGAGGCCGACTGCAAAAGAGTTCCATCGATATCAAAAATTGCGGCGTGCATTATGTGGGTCTCTGCGTCTGTGAAAAATCAAATGTTGCCCGTTGCAAAGAGAGGCGCCAAGTATGCTGCAGCCTGGACGCCCCATATTCGCCGAGCAGAAGAATCAGGCCGGCATCACCGAAGACGCCCGCGATGGCAAACGATGGTGATCGAAATCAGGCAGGAGTCGCTCAAACGCAGCCTCCCACTTGGTAGATCGGACTACTCTATGGCTTCCAGCTTTTCCCAGAAATCGATACAGGGAACCTCTATCAACATCTTTTGAACCATATCTGTAAAGTCAGAATTGAAAAAAGGTATGCACATTTCCCAAAGCGCCCTCGCTCGCTCGGTGCCGAGAAGAAAGTAGATTACGTCGCGATAGCTCAGCCACGTTTCCTCGTCCATAGCCCCACTTCTGTGTTGTAGCCATTCGTGCTCGCGGGCACGCATTTGACCGACTATCCAGAACTGCAGTTTGACCTTCTCCTCAAAACCGGGCGTTTCCTTTTGGGAAAACAGGCGACCCAGTTCGGGATGTTCGACAAATCGGTAGACGCCGTTCTGGTCGTTGGCGACCTGTGCCTGTCTGGACTCTGATTGCAATAGCGCTGCGCCCTGTCGCACCTGAACGGACAGGTAGACTAATGTCACGACAACTACAATAACGCCGATTATCTCGGCCAGATACGCGTACTGTTCGAGCGTCATGTTTTCTTCCTTCGGCCAGTCACAACGATAGAAAAATATTGTTCAAGTTGGGAATCGTCAAACTATCACTCTGGATCAGACCCAGCCATGCAAATGGGCGAAAGAATTCCATTGCGCAGGGTTCGCCTCCGTCATTCGCGGGCGTTGGCACCTGTCGATACGTCGCTCAACTTTCGCCGACAACTTCGTAGTGCACAACTGACGGTTCGAACTCCAGCAAGAACCCGTCGTCTTCCGGGTAATACTTCGCTTTTTCCGCATCGTCACCGGCGAACGCTTTGATCGTTTCAAGATCTTCCCATGAGGTCATTGTTATGAAATGCGTCGCATCAACGGCCCGCCTTTCCAATATCTTCACATCCAGATTCCCCGCCACCGATTGGTAGTCCGGAATCGCACGCTCAATAAGAAACAGCCGATACGCCTCCGCGTCTTCGTGTTTCACTCGCCCATGCCACATCCGAATAATCATTCAAGACTCCTCAATGGTCATCTCCTTGATAGATCCACATAGGGACCGTCTTTCCCGCCCGTTCGAACCCGACGGTGGTGTAAAACCCAACCGAATCGGCGTCTGCGGTGAGCATCTGCTGATGGAAACGGCCGTATTTTCGGTTCATTGCCGCCATGATCAGGCGGCCGACACCCTGGCCATGGCTATCGGGGTGAACCAGCAAATGCGGGAAGTAAACAACCAGATGTCCATCAGAAATAGCGTTGGCAATTCCAACCAGTTTGCCCTGGACCCGCGCCGTGACCAACGAATGAGAATTTCGTAGTGCGGCGATAAGCTCATCCGGTTTTTCAGCGGCTGACCATTCGTTGGCGGTGTACAGATCAACCACCTCCGACATTTCTACCGAATCGTCAAAACTGATTTCAATGGTGGGTTTCGAGCTTGTCATGTTCCATCTCAGCTGGTGTCCGAATCACGTGTTCAAAACTCGACAGGAAACAGATCCCGGTACTTCCACAAAGCCAGGATTCAACCTGAGGAACTTCTGAACATGCATCTTACCGTTCAAAATGTCCAGCTTCGGCGTTGCAAATCTTCGCAATGGCTAGCCCGAAAATAATCAGAGGTTCTCTAACCGAGTCGACCATAAAATGTCATGCGTGCCGATTCGGAGAGTGATATGCCGGGTTCGGTGTTATACGCCAACACCACCAGCATACGGGTGCGACCGCCCTTCGTTGGAGTAACACGGTGTATTGAGTTTCGACCTCGAAAAAGGGCTAGCGCACCGGGTTTCATTGTCAGGGACTTCGTCGCGATTTTTCCATCGAGGACTTTTCCTGAGAGGTCATAGTTCATTTCGCCGTTGTCGGCATCTCGAATGTCTTTCACGTATTCGAACTCGCCGCCAGCTTCCGGGTTTTGAATCATCAGGGTAATGGCAAAGGAAGAATTATCGAAATGCCAACCTAGCTCCTGTCCCTCGCTTGCATAGTGAAGATTGATCGCCGACAGCGTATCCGCATATTCGTGCAGCGACGATTCACCAAGCACGGCACACAGAAACTGGCGAAATTCCGGAGCGTCATAGAGCGTGCGCAAAGCCGAGTTGGCGGGAATCTGGTCAGTGGTAATACAACCCTTCGATGAGGTAACGGGCCGGTTTCGAACGTGATCGGGCGGTAGCTCGGAGTCAGTTGGCTTGAGGTAAATGTTGTGGTCGCTGGCCGTGTAGTAGGCCAGATGCTGATTCTCCGTCCCTTCGCGTCGAATGGAGTCAATCGCCGAGGGCGTTAAAAAATCGCGCAAGACCAGTGCTCCATTTTCGTCCAGCGTGTGTTTACACTCGGCTCGAAAACCATTGTCTTGCACCGGAAACTGATCCAGGCAGACGATATCTGCCAATGACTGATTCATATCCTTCCCGCCTCTTCAATGCAATCGTGGGGACAGTTTACTTTGCCGGGTGCCAGCAAAGTAAACTGTCCCCCGTGTTAGTGCCTGTATTGCAATGGAGCTACACCTGTCAACTACCGAGACTTCACACCATTGATGGCGCCTTCAATTAAATTCAATGCAGCCTGTCGGCTACTTCCATCTGTATCCAGTGTTCCGGCTGGCGTTGAGGCGATTCCCAGCGCGACGGTTTTGGGATTGCGGAACATCAGTGTCATGGCCTCGGCGAGCTCCGTGCTGGTGGGCCCGTCGGGCACCGTTAACGGGTGTCCGCCAACTTCCGCCGGATCGAGAACATCCATGTCGATGTGAACGTAGATGACATCGACTCGTGCGGACAGTTCATTCATCTCCTTGATCAACTTGGGTGAGAGGTCACGAATATCCTGTACCGAGAACTGTTGTGCTTCGTGCTCGCGGAAGCGATCGGCTTCCAGAGGATCGAGATCGCGAACGCCTCCCCATACGATATGGCTCATTGGCAATGGATCGTTCAGCCCTGTTGTCTGGCGCAGATTGTGCAGTGCATGTCCGGCCGCAATGGCAACTGGCATTCCACCGAGCATCCCGGAAAGTGTTGTTTCCGGAACATTGAAATCGCCGTGTGCATCAATGAAGACAAGGCCAACGCGACGTGCATTGCCATCGGAGTCATATTTAAGGCCAGACAGCATGCCAAGCAAATCATTGCAGTTCGCTTCCAGTCCAACCGTCAATAAATCATCCTGCAAACCCTCGCGTACCACCTCGGCAAAATTCGAGTTGGCGAGCGCCATGCGATTCCACGGCCCGTATTGCTTTTCCTGCTCATCGCTCAGTCGAACGTCCTGAACCGGCCGAATAAGTTCACCACCCCAACCCTCGATGAGACGTTCAATACCTGCCGCGTGAATGTAATCCGGGTTGGTGGATAATTCAGGAACATTGCGAGCGCCGCTGTAAGGGTTCTTGATGACATCGACCTTAACGAGGTCCGCTGCGGCTGCGGTCATCTGAAATGCAAGACCCAACACGATAGTAGATACGAAATAGCGCATGGTCATTCTCCTCAAGTCGTTTCTGACGCTGATTGACCGATACTAGCACCCGGGCAGCAAGGTCATTTGCTGCCACGAACGTAACTGTCTCACGCTACGATTCTTGACCGGTCGCAGCAGGCTCCACGGCTCCCGGCTTGACCCATTGCGGGTGCTGGATGCCCAGGTGCTCGAAGTATGTATCGTATTTCGCCGGCGATCCGGTGTTGCATGCACACGACAAGCTGATCGGTTAAATCGCGGCGGAAATGGAGTTACGAGCAAGGCAGACGTGCCAACCTGGCAGATATTGAGTGACTGGACGGCAGCCTCCTGTCATGACCGTTGCGGATGGCGAGTCACCGGCGGATTTAGTTGCACTGGTTTTGCTGCAGAGGAATTAGACTAAGGGCAGGATGGAACTTGTGAGGTCGCGCACCAGGTTGCGTTCCTGCAGTAGGAACGCAACCTGGTGCGCGACGACCACTTGTGCAGGTTGCACTGCGAAAGTCGAAGCGGAGGAAATCAGGATGACCATGAGAGTTTTCCTATTGTTAGGGACGATATTGCTTTCCGTGACGGTAAACGCGGAACTCCGCTCGCTCGTAGCCGAGGACGTTCTCTATCAGATTGCTGAAGAAACATCCGGCGAAGCGGCCAAGCGCAATCTCGACACGATTACCCTGAATCACCGCATGCGTGCCAGCGATCAGTTTGATCGTGCAACCATGCACGTAATCGACAAACTTCGTCAGTACGGCCTTGATGAGGTGGGGGTTCTCGAATACGACGCGGATGGGGAGACCCTTTACGGCACGCAGAAGTCCCGCAAAGTATGGGTTGTACGTTTTGCAGAATTGTGGGAATTGACCGAAGTCGATGGCAAGCTCACGCGACGCCGCCGGCTCGGAAACTGGGACGCGATGCCACTCACGCTGGCGCAAGACAGTCTGTCTGCCGATGTGACAGCGACGCTGGTTGATATCGGTTCTGGTACCAGCGACGGTGATTATGACGGCAAGGACATTCGCGGCCATCTTGTCCTGACATCCAGTCAACCCGGTGCCGTGGTCGAGCGTGCGGTTGGCGAGCTTGGCGCGGCAGGCATCATTTCCTATGCGCCGAATCAGCGCTCGGCGTGGTGGAAGGAAGATGATCGCCTGATTCGCTGGGGTCATCTCAGCAGTTTTCCAAAGACGAAGTCATTCGGATTCATGATTTCCCTTGGTGAGGCGAGAAAGCTTCAGGCCCGATTGGCCGCCGGAGAGGACATTACCTTCCACGCGAAAGTGGAAGCCAGTCACGAGGTTGGGAAGTATCGATTTGCTCAGGCGGCCATTCTGGGCGCCGATCGCGAGGTCGGTCGCGAGGAAATCATTCTGACCTGTCATCTCGATCACCCGCGACCAGGCGCTAACGACAACGCGTCAGGTTGCGTGGCCATTCTTGAAACAGCACGCACATTGAGCAAGTTGATCAGCGAGGGCATTCTGCCGCGTCCGGCACGCACCATTCGTTTTCTGTGGCCAGCGGAGATCGAAGGCAGCATCATTTACCTGTCGCAGCATGAGGATACCAACCGGTTCAAAGCTAACATCCACATGGATATGGTGGGCGGTGGCCCGGAAACGAAGTCGGTGTTTCGCATTTCCGGTGGACCCATGAGCTTGCCGACATTTATCGCGGATGTCGGATTTGAAATCGGTCATTTCATGAACGAGCAAACAGAACGCTTTGCCAGTGGAGATAAGGTGCGGTTCCCACTCAACGCACTCGAGGGCGGGAAGGAACCGCTGCTCGCATTGATGGAAGACATTTCTCTGGGTAGCGATCACGACGTATTCCGTGAAGGCTCCTGGCAAATTCCCGGGCTGTATCTGCATGACTG
>CAYUOY010000014.1:0-42997 GCA_964446495.1 uncultured Woeseiaceae bacterium
CACGTCAGGTCGCGCTCCTACAGGGAATTCCTGTAGGAGCGCGACCTGACGCGCGACCCCACCAAACATGAGAGGTTTGTTGAATCAAGATATCAGTTTAGAATAAATCAGAGCTTCCCTAGCTATAACGGCATCACAAAGCCTTGAATACCTCGTCCAGACTCTCCTTCGCATCGCCGAACAACATGCGGGTATTCTCTTTAAAAAACAACGGGTTTTGTACGCCAGCATAGCCTGTCGCCATGCTACGCTTCAGGACGATGGTGGTGCCGCCCTTCCAGACCTCCAGAACGGGCATGCCGGCAATCGGGCTGTCCGGCTCATCTTGAGCAGAAGGATTGACGATGTCATTGGCGCCAATGACGACGGATACGTCAATATTCGGAAAGTCGTCGTTGATCTCATCCATTTCGAAAACAATATCGTAGGGTACTCGCGCTTCAGCCAGCAGGACGTTCATGTGTCCCGGCATACGACCCGCCACTGGATGAATACCGAAACGAACATTGATATTTTTGGCCCGCAGTGTCGTCGCGATTTCGTTCACAACGTGCTGGGCCTGGGCAACCGCCATTCCGTACCCGGGAATAATCATTACCTCTTTTGCATTCGCGAGCAGCGACGCCGTTTCCTGAGTATCGATCGGTACGACCTCGCCTTGTTCTTCCGTAGACCCCGTGCTCTTGCCACCACCGGTACCGAAGCCACCGGCGATCACCGCCAGGAATTTTCGGTTCATGGCGCGACACATGATGTAACTCAGAATGGCACCACTCGAACCAACCAGCGCTCCGGTCACGATGAGCAGGTCGTTGTTGAGCATGAAACCGGTCGCCGAAGCCGCCCAACCCGAGTAACTGTTCAACATGGAAACGACGACGGGCATGTCCGCTCCGCCGATGGCCATAACCATGTGGATACCGAACAGCAGGGCAACACCGGTCATGATCAGCAGCGGCGTCATACCATCACCCGCCGCCGACTGCAGTACGAATTCCCGACCAAACCAGATGGCCGCAAGCAACAGCCCGAGATTGAACCAGTGGCGACCCGGAAGGGTCAGCGGTGAGCCCCCGATCCGACCGCTCAGCTTGCCAAACGCAATCACGGAACCTGATAGCGTGACCGCTCCGATCAAAATACCAAGATAGGTTTCGATATCATGGATGGTCAGGTCAATGCCAACCAGGTGTGATGTTGGATCCATGAAGCTCGCGAAACCAACCAGAACCGCGGCAAGCCCCACCAGGCTGTGCAACAGGGCCACCAGCTCAGGCATCTGCGTCATTTGCACTCGCTTGGCGGCGATCAGGCCGATGCTGCCACCTGCCACCAGTGCAACCAGCAAGAGGGTGTAGTTTTGCGTGACCACGCCAAAGAACGTTGCCAGCAAGGCAATCGTCATGCCGGCAATGCCGTACCAGTTGCCCCGCCGCGCTGTCTCGGGATTAGCAAGCCCGCCGAGCGCGAGAATGAATAGAATCGTCGCAGCAATATACGACACGGTTACGATACCTGAATTAATCATGTCGTCCTCACTTCCTGAACATTTCGAGCATGCGGCGGGTCACGGCGAAACCGCCGGCAATATTGATGCTCGTGATCAACACTGTGAATGCGGCGATCCACATGATCAGAGTATCGGTGGTGCTGATTTGCAGCAGTGCGCCGATGACGATGATGCTCGATATCGCGTTGGTCACACTCATCAACGGCGTATGCAGTGCCGGTGACACATTCCAGATCACCATATAACCGACAAAACAGGCCAGCACGAAAACCGTGAAATGGGCCATGAAGGCCGGTGGCGCGACCGCGCCAAGACCGAGTAATGCAATTGCTCCAACCACAACAGCCATGATGGGACCGAGCACCGAGGGCTTCTTTTCTTCAACCACTGGTTGCGGTTCCGGCTCCGCCCTGGGCGGTGCCGCGGAGAGTTTCGGCGCGGGGGGCGGCCAGGTCGTTTCACCATTGGTACAAATTGTGGCGCCACGTATGACCTCGTCTTCCATGTCGACGACGATCTCACCGTTTTTCTCCGGGCTGAGTTCCGTCAGCAAATGTCGCAGGTTGGTGCCGTACAACTGACTTGACTGTGCCGCCAGGCGACTCGGCAGGTCGGTATAGCCGATGATTGAGACTCCGTCCCGTACCACCACTTCACCAGGTTCGGTGAGTTCGCAGTTGCCGCCCTGTTCTGCCGCCAAATCGACAACCACGCTGCCGTCTCGCATCGCCCGAACCATCTCGGCGGTAATGAGTTTCGGTGCCGGTTTGCCGGGTATCAGCGCCGTGGTAACGATGATATCGACCTCTTTTGCCTGCTCAAGGAACAATGCCATTTCGGCGTCGATGAACTCCTTGCTCATCGTTTTTGCGTAACCGCCTTCGCCAGATCCGTCTTCGTCCGCGAAATCGAGCAATAGAAAGTCAGCACTCATGCTCTCGACCTGCTCCTTGACCTCCGGGCGGGTGTCGAAGGCGCGTACGATGGCGCCCATGCTTTTGGCCGCACCAATGGCTGCCAGGCCTGCAACACCAGCGCCAATGACCAGGACCTTCGCCGGCGGAATCTTGCCCGCCGCTGTGATCTGGCCGGTGAAAAATCGACCGAAATGCTGTGCCGCTTCCACGATCGCTCTATAGCCACCGATGTTGGCCATGGAGCTCAGGGCATCCATTTTCTGGGAACGCGAAATACGAGGAATGCTGTCCATGGCCATGGCGGTGACACCACGCTCGGTCAGCGTCTTGAGCATCTCGGGGTTCTGGGCCGGCCACAGGAAGCAAATCAGCGTCTGACCGGAGCGCAGCAAATCCATCTCAGCGCCTTCGGGTGCCCTTACCTTCATGACGATATCCGCTTGTGCCCACAAGTCTTTGCTGGCGGCAACAATGTCGCAACCGGCTTCCTGGTAGGCGGCATCAGAATAGCTCGCTGCCGCACCAGCACCAGCTTCCACAGCAACGCTGAAACCCAGCTTTTGCAGTCCGGACGCTACGTCGGGCGTCGTGGCAACTCGCTTTTCGCCGGCATGTAATTCTTTCGGTATTCCAATCTTCATTCGATGACTCCGCTTCGCATGGCGGGATTGTCGGTGAGCGGCATTCTTAAAGCAAGGCGCAGTCGAATTGAGGCTGGCGCCCACGTACGTGGGCCGTAACAGGATCCGCCGGCAGATCACGCTGGCAGGAAAATGAAGGGGACAGTGAGGATGAAATACGGGACACTTGCGCTGTTATCCTGCCCGTGTCTCCAGGCGGACGACAGGCAATGTCCGGAGCGTCACTTTGAAATATGCGAAATATGCCGCAGTCGTGCTGCTTGTGCTGGCCGTCATCGGTGCCGTTATTCAGCTGCAACGCGAAGCCATCGTTCGCAAGTTGGCCAATGCGGCGCTCAGCGAGCAGGACATCGTCGCAACGGACCTTTCGATCGATTCGCTCGGGACCGACCGGATTGTGCTATCGAAAATCATCCTCGAACAAGCGGACGGTACGCGCTATGAGATCAGCGGGCTCTCGTTTCCGGTCAGTTTTTCCGCCGTGCGCCCGGAGTCCATTTCCATCGAGCGGCTGGAAATAATATCGGCCACGGAATCCGACACGCCAGTGCCCTTCTCCCTCTGGCTGCGCAGCGTTCTCCGCTTACCGGATGACGTTCCGGGCACGACGGTCACTATTTCGCGGCTGCTGATGCCTGGCAGGCCGGAGATTGAAGATATCCGCTGGTACTCCTCCAGCCAGAAACAGCGCTTACTGTTCAACGTTCAGGCCATCGAGTTCGCAATCGATGTTGATCGAATTAATGCGGACCGGCACCAGGTTGATATTAAGGCGGCCATGGCCGGTGACCCGGCGTCTATGTCGGTTGCTCTTGCGGTGAGTCGTGCCGACGGTGGATTTTCCGTCCAGGGCAATTCACAGCTCGAGTTGGCGTCGTGGCTTCCTGTACTCCAGTCGCTGAACTGGATACCACCGGAGATAGCATCTGTCAGCGCCAACCTTCGCAGCGAAATTCGATTCGAATTGTTTGATGATGAGACTCGTGCGACACCTCTGCGCGCAGAAGTTTCCCTGATCGATGGGATGAAAGCGGTTTACAACGTCGGTGATGATTCCGTCCTACAGATAAAAATAGACGCGACTGAACCGCTGGAAGTTGCCATTGAGTACCCATCCCTGGCCTGGACCGCCGCCGGACCGATCGCCATGAGCACAGAAACAGAGCCGCTTGGCGATGTCGTCATAGAGTTCAGGAGCCTCAAGTGCGAATCGGGAATTATTTGCACGGCACGCGCCACAATGCGGGCGAGCAGTATCGGTCTTGATACGTCTCGTATAGGGAGTGCGTCCTGGGCGGCATTGACCACGGTCGCTCTTGGTGAAACGACTCAGGTGACGATTGCCCCGGGCTTCGAGCTTGTGCTGGGCGACATCGTTAACGCCGACCTTTCTATCGACTCTATTGTGGCCAGCGCAGACTCCCCGTTGCAAATACTCATCGACGGCAACGGCTGGCACAGCGACATCGATCATCTCAATGTGGCCGTCAACGGCATGGCGGGTAACAATGATCTGCTGACTTCGTTCCTGCTGTCATTCGACAAGCTGCTGGTTCGCGATTCTGGAGTGACTTTTGACACAGAACTATCGATGTCGCACGAAACGGTCTCCCTGTCTGTGCAGGGTCATGACATCGTATTTCCCGAGATGACCGGCCACTTGTCATTACAGGACGAGTTACTGACCGGTGAGCTTGGTCTTTCTAATGCAGCGGACTCCCTGTCCTTCAACATGAACGCCACGCACAATCTGCTGACAGACCAGGGCTCACTGTTGGTCGAAAATACAAAACTGGATTTTGATCAGGGCTCGCTCTCTACGCACGTTGTGAGCTGGCCATTTTCCTGGGACCTGTCGTCCGGCCAAATGAGTGCAGTCCTTGAGCTCGACTGGCAACTCAATGACAAGGACGTTAGTTACGACGGAGAATTTCAAACTCACATCGTAGCCGTGGCCGGCAACTACGCGGATATCGTCTTTTTCGGGTTGAACAATGACATTGCCGGTCGCCTGGATTCTTCGGCGGGCACCACTCTGTCTCAATCCATCGCCTCTCTGGAATTGCTCGAGGTTGGGCTGCCCGTTCACCAGATTGAAGTTAACTTCCAGTTCGATACGGAAGCGCAGGCGGTACACGTGAATGCCGCCTCCATGTCCGCGCTCGGTGGGTCTCTGCAGGTGGATCCGTTCGTGTTTCGCCTCGAAGACGAAACCAACGCTTTCGTCCTGCGTCCACAGTCGATTCAGCTGCGGTTCATGGCAGAGCTGGCAAACTTCGACGACATTGAGTTAACGGGCAGTATTACAGGAGCGCTTCCCATTACCATCAGCGATACATCATTGACGATCGAAAATGGTCGACTGGAGAGTGATTCGCCGGGCGGCGTGATCCGCTACCTGCCGGGCATGATCGGCAAGGAAACGAGTGCGCCAGCCTCGAATCTGGACGTCGTCACCAGGGCTCTCGGCAATTTTCAGTTCGATTCATTGTCCGCCGATGTGGATTATTCAGAGAGCGGCGATCTTAAGCTGGGTATGAGGCTGACTGGCATCAACCCCGATATGGATGAGCTCCAGCCAGTCATTCTCAATCTGAAGGTTGAGAACAACATTCCGCAATTGCTGCGCAGTTTGCAGGCGACCCGATCGATCCAGGAGGTACTGGAAAGAAAATCGGTAAAGCCGCCTTAATTGCTTCCACAACTTTGAGGCTTCATTTATGCTCTACCTGAAGGAACACAAAGGATTCGCCAGGCCATGAAGAGAATATTGATTTTCCTGATTCTGCCAGCCTTCGCCGTCGGCTGTTCGCCCACTGTTCAGCTCGCGGCACCGAAGGAACCGATTGAAATAAATCTTAATATCAAAATCGAACATGAAATTCGCATTCAAGTCGATAAAGAGCTTGAAGACCTGTTTGAAGACGACAGCGGATTATTTTGAGGGTGACCCACATGAAACAGATATTTGCAGCCATTATTCTCAGCCTCGCATTGCAAAGCGCGTGGGCCATTGATCTGGGCGCGGCCAAGCAACAGGGCCTGGTTGGTGAAGCCAACACCGGCTACCTGGCCGCCGTGAAGACGCCGGCGAGCTCGGATATACAGGCACTTATTCGTAGTGTAAATGCGAAACGCAAAGCAGAGTTCGAGCGCACAGCGAACAAAACAAACGCGACCGTCAAGCAGGTTAGCTACCGATTTTATGAGCTTGCGATTTCCCGGACCGCCGCTGGAAATTACTACCAGGACTCGAGCGGTCGCTGGAAAAAGAAGTAGGTCGAAAAAAAGAGCATTGCCCGAGCAAAAAAAAGCCACGCTGAGCGATCAGCGTGGCTTTTTGTGTTTCATGACGAATCTCGTTGGTCAGAAACGCCAGCCGTATTCGATGCGGAAATCCTCCAGCTCCGGATCGGCGCGACTACCGCCAGTATCCAGTATCCAGAGGTTGTAACTCGCTTTAATGAAGGAGTTACCTGGCATGTCGTAGCGCACACCCAGGCCGCCGCCATAGCTGAATTCGGTGGTATCGAAGGTGTCCACGAAAGAGTCGCAGACGTAACCCCACCATGGATGCCACCAGCAAAACCCTTGTGGCGGACCATCGGCGACGTTCGAGTCAATATACGACCAGCCCATGCCCGCCTCAATAAACGGTGACAAGGGACCTTCCGTAAAATAGAAGGTGCCTTTCAGTCGACCGTTAAACTGTTTCAGTTCGTGATCGATTCGGCGCAATTCCTGACTGCCATCCGGTGGGTCGGGTTCGGTCACGACGATGGCCGTGTAGTCCGGACGCAGGAAATCGAAACTTCCGCTGATATTCAGGCGATCACTAAAGTTGTAACCAAAGCCGAGAGTCAGGCCGAACGCGCTGTCAACGTCAAGCGAAGATCCGCCTTCGCCCCCGGCACTGTTCTCCAGCTGGTACAGCGCACCGAAGCTGAAATCCCAGCTCTGTGCTCTGCTGTTGCTCTGTGCCTGGGAGAGCGCCGGGAGCACCAGGACCAGAATAATTAAGATGATTTTTCGCATGTTTTTTCCTGCAAATCAATGATTGGAGCCGCTCGCGCGGCGCGCGATAGTACCGTCCGCGTATCCCGTTGTCACGCTCAAATTATTTTCCTGCTCCCGAACCCGCATTGCAAAGGGCACGTACCGCAACAACAAGCCTTGGTGCATCGGCCGGCTCAGAGATCTTTGGCCTGGTCGCCGAAAGCGCAACTTATGCCCAGAACTATGTGGTCCTGGGGGCGTTCGTAGTGGCCATGCTGTTTTCGACTTTCTTTTACCGGGAAGAAAGTGCCGTGGATGACTTCGTACCCGGTATTGCTCGGAAATAGCCGGTTCGGTCACAGTAGTGGGCTGGACATCCCCCCATTTGGTACAGACAAGGTACGCAATGACCGGTAAAGCGGTACATTCCGGTCGCTCATTGGTACCTGGTGGCAGGACGAAAACAGCCAACGAGTCCCCCACTAGCGGCGGCGTTTTGCTATGATGCGGCCGCCCAAACGGCACTCCCGCTATTGCATTGCCTCTGACTGCAGGCATTTTCGGTCCAAAAAACCGAATAGCCAATGGCTGGCCCACTCTCTTTATTCGGTGTTCCTCCGTGATTTCAGCTGCAAATTTGTCGATTCAGTTCGGCGCCAAACCTCTATTCGAAAACGTCTCCGTCACCTTTGGCAACCGCAATCGCTACGGCCTTATTGGCGCCAACGGCAGTGGCAAGTCCACGCTGATGAAGATACTCGCCGGTGAAATTGAGCCTACAACTGGCAATGTATCGGTTGAACCGCATGTAAGAGTCGGCCAGCTGTCCCAGGATCAGTTTGCTTACGAGGACTGCCGTGTCCTCGATACCGTCATTATGGGTTACGACAGGCTCTGGGAAGTTTCGCAAGAGCGGGATCGCATCTATTCCCTCGCCGAGATGAGCGATGAGGAAGGCATGCTGGTTGCCGATCTCGAAGTCGAATTTGCCGAAATGGACGGATACTCCGCTGAGGCCCGTGCCGGTGAACTACTGGAAGGCATTGGAATCCCAATTGAGCAACACGAAGGGCCGATGAGCGCTGTTGCCCCCGGCTGGAAATTGCGAGTCCTGTTGGCGCAGGCTCTATTCTCCGACCCGGATGTGCTGCTGCTTGATGAGCCGACAAACAACCTCGACATCAACACCATCCGCTGGTTGGAAGAATTTCTCGAGGGCAGCAAGGCGACCATGGTCATCATCTCTCATGACCGCCATTTCCTGAATAGCGTCTGCTCTCACATGGCCGATCTCGACTATGGCAAGTTGCAGGTCTTTCCCGGTAATTACGACGAATACATGACGGCGGCCACGCAGGCACGGGAGCGGGTGCACGCCGATAACGCGAAGAAGAAAGTGAAGATGGCCGAGCTACAGGCATTTGTAAGTCGCTTCTCTGCCAATGCCTCAAAAGCACGCCAGGCAACCTCGCGAGCCCGGCAACTGGAAAAGATCCAGCTGGAAGACATCAAACCATCGAGCCGCGTAAGTCCGTTTATCCGTTTCGAACAAGACAAGCCGTTGCGGCGAATTGCCGTCGAGGCAATTGACATCAGCAAAGGATTCGACGAGGGACCGCTGTTTGAGAACCTCAATCTGACGATCGAGGCGGGTTCGCGAGTAGCAATCCTGGGACCCAACGGGATCGGAAAAACCACTCTGGCCCGTTGTCTCCTGCAGCAAGTTGGGCTTGATTCCGGCGAGGTGAAATGGGCGGAAAATGCAAAGACCGGGTATTTTGCACAGGACAACGCAGCAGAATTTGCGTCGGATATGTCTCTGTTCGACTGGATTACGCAATGGCAACCGAAAGGTGCTGATGAACAACTGCTACGTGCGACACTCGGACGCATGCTGTTCTCCAGAGACGACAGCGAGAAGTCGGTTAAGGTCGTCTCGGGTGGAGAGCAACGTCGCCTGATGTTTGGCAAGCTGATTCTGCAAAAGCCCAACGTACTGGTCATGGATGAGCCGACCAATCACCTCGATATGGAATCCATTGAGGCGCTCAACCTGGCGCTTGAGAACTACCCTGGAACGTTAATTTTTATCAGTCACGATCGGGACTTCGTCTCCTCCCTGGCAACTCGGATCATCGAGTTAAGTGACGAGGGAATCATCGACTTTGGTGGCACCTACGATGAATACCTCCGAACGCAGACGGTGAGTGCCAGAACGCAGGTTGCGTGAGGGATTCGCCGGCCGCCGGCTGGAACGTTGACAGCCGCGCCTGTGTATCGTTGAATATACCTCACTCCAGACGTAAGGATGTCCGTCACTGAGAGGATTGTGCATGCCCGATCAGGCAGAGGTTTCGCTGCGACTCCAGGCCACCGTACTTGAGACCATTGCACGTGGCGGCCAGCTTGAAGAAACTCTCGATCAGTTGTGCGGCCTCGTGGAAGACGTCATCGACAATGGCATTTGTTCAACGATGTTGCTCGATGATACAAACGGTGAGATGAATGTCGTCGCCGCACCTAAAGCGCCACGGACGCTCATTGAGTCACTCAATGGATTGATTCCATCTGATATGGCTGGTTCCTGCGGTACTGCAGTTTTCCAGAAACAAGCCGTTTTCGTAAGCGATACGTTGAACGATTCCCGCTGGGCTACTTTACAGCCCGTCGCAAAAGAATTTTGCATTGCGGCATGCTGGTCAGTACCTATCATGGCCGCGAAGGGAACCGTAATTGGTTCTTTCGCCGTGTCGCACCTGAAACAGTGCGAACCGACCGAGTTTGAGGAGAAAATTCTTCGCACGGCGAGCCACATAGCCGGCATCGCCATAGAACATCATCGGGTAACTCACGCACTGCAGGCATCGAATCGGAAGTTTCGTGACCTGTATGACGGCGCACCGGATATGTTCGTGTCAATCAGCACCGCGACTGCGAATATCACGGAATGCAACCAGGCGGTGCTTGATGCCATAGGCCATTCAAGAGAGGAACTGCTCGGCCGGCCGTTTCTTGATATCTACCACCCTGATTGCCATGCAAGGGTTCAGCATTGTTTCGAGGAGTTTATGGAAACGGGCAGGGTTCGGTCCCAGGAGTTCCAGCTCATCAGCAAAGCGGGTAAATCCATCGACGTCAGCGTCAGCGTCTCGGCTGTAAGGAATAGAAACGGAGCAGTAATCAGCGGTCGCTCTGTATTACGCGACATTACCGAGCAGAAAAATATCGAGAGCGAGATCCGGCGGCGCTCTGAGTTTCAGGCGTTTCTCGTCGACCTGTCTTCGCGACTCATTCGTACACGCCCTGCCGAAATCAGTGGACAGTTTCGTCATCACCATGAGGAAATCGGTGAACGATATGATCTGGATGGAATCAGCATGTGGTGGGTGGAAGAGGATCGGCAGAGCATGTTTTCTGCGCACCGATGGATGCGAGAAGAAGGATCGGTGCTGCCAAAACGGCGCAGTAGAGCGGATTTTCCCTGGTTTTCCGAGCAGTTGCGGGTGGGAGAAGCTGTTGTCATTGACGATACAAATCACATGGACTCGCAAGCTGTCACGGAGCAGGTCGCCCTCAGGAACCTCGGGGTTAAGTCATTTCTAATGATCCCTTTGTTGGTCGATGGCGATATTGCTGGATCCTATCTGTTTTCAACACACAGAAAATCTCGTGTGTGGGCCAGAGAAACGGTTTCTGAACTCAGGCTCGTCGCGCAGAATCTGGCGGGTGCTTTTTCCAGAGCCTGGGCTGCGGATGAGATTGAGAAGCTGAAGGATCAACTTCAGGACGAGAACGTCTACCTGCGTGAGGAAATTCGGGTCGCGCACGGATTTGATGAAATAATCGGCGACAACGAACAATTGCATTCAAGCTTGCAGGCGGTTGAGAAAATCGCTCCGACAGATATCACCGTATTGATTCTCGGAGAAACTGGTACAGGCAAAGAACTTGTTGCGCGGGCAGTGCACAACCTGAGCCGTCGTCGGGATAAGCCCATGATTAGCGTGAACTGCCCTGCGCTACCGGCCGACCTGATCGAAAGTGAGTTGTTTGGTCACGAAAAAGGGGCTTTCACCGGGGCACAGGCGATGCGTAAAGGACGCTTCGAACTCGCAGACGGCGGTACGCTGTTTCTCGATGAGCTCGGCGAACTGCCCAAGAAACTCCAAAGCAAATTGTTGCGTGTTTTGCAGACCGGGGAATTTGAGCGTCTGGGAGGAACAAGAACACTTCATGCCGACGTGCGATTGATTGCCGCGACCAATCGAGATTTGAAACAAGCTGTGGATAAAGGCGACTTCCGAGCCGATCTTTTCTATCGCATCAACACGTTCCCCATAAATCTGCCGGCATTGCGCGACCGAAGAGAAGACATACCATTGCTGGCTGAACACTTCGTGCACAAACACGCGGAGCGTCTCGGCAAGGATATTACGGCCCTCTCGGCACCGATGCTAAGCGAAATTCTTGCGCATCACTGGCCCGGAAACGTGCGCGAGCTTGAGAGCATTATTGAGCGCTCATTGATATCGAGTGGCGACGACTCAGTGTTAAAACTTGCCGGTCCGCTGGTCACCGCAAAGCAGGCTCCGGCAATTTCAGTGAATCCGCCACCAGGCAATTTCGGGAATCTGGCTTCGATCAATCGGGCTCACATCATTCGAGTACTTGATCAGACGGATTGGAGAATCGCGGGAAAAGAAGGCGCCGCTTCAGTCCTCGGAATGCCGCCAAGCACACTACGTTCCAAAATGAAGCGCCTCAGGATTGACCGAGACTACACGCAAAGACTGTGATCGACGGCGAGGTATCAAACAGGGCCACCAAGCATTTTTGTGGCCTGAAAATTATCATCCCGACGGCGAATGGCAACGCCCATTCGCCCGCCTCGTACGGTACCAGCCTTACGCCCCCGTCACTAAGCTGCAGTCTCATTTCCGGCGGCCACGTAAAGATAGGCCGGGAGAGCGCAAGACAGACCGACAAACAGGTTGAGGATGATAAATGGCAGCATCTTCGGCCCGCGAACGCGGCGATCCCACATGAAAACCCAGAATACAGACGATGAAATCAGAAGATCGGCCGTAAACCCGGCGGTCGCACCATTGACGAACAATGCCGGCACAAAGCCCGGCAGCGTTGTCCCCAGCTCACCATCAAGAAAAAACTGCGCGAAGAAAGCGAGCGGAATAATGGTGCCTGTAATCGCCAGGATAAGATAAATCGATCGCATCGTGAGTGCCTCCGTTATGACCGTCCAGACTGCCAGAATTACTGGCTGCAATCAGGGAAACTCTGTTCAGTTCTGGCCGTGACGAACAGGAGCATAGCCCATACGGCCGTCGGCTTGTCAATTCCCGGCGCAGAGATAATGGTGCTGAAAGCAGAGCTGGCAATGGTCATGGGGCGAATAGGTACACCCATTATCTCCGACATCACGTCGCGGCACATCCGGGTTCGAACGGGATGAGCCGGATCATTCGAAAGCAGGTAAGCTGGTAACTCCTGAATTGGAACGCTCACCATTTTCCACACCATCATTTTGTCGGAGGAAGCGAACATGCGCGCCAAGTTTCTCACCCTGATTTCTGTCTGCCTGTTCACTTGCTCTGTGGCAGTACCCGCACATGGCCAGGAGAGCGGGGACGATATCGTTGTCACGCTTATTTTTACTAACGATATTGAAAGCGCCTATGAGCCTGTACCCGCCTGGTGGATTGATGGGACAAACCGCATCGGTGGCATCGCCGAACTCGCAACACTCATTGAAAATGTCCGCCGCGATGAACCCAATGTTTTTCTATTCGATGCGGGTGACATTTTCACGGGCGCTTTATCCCGACTGACAAACGGTGCGCTGATGTTCGAATTCATGATCACCATGGGCTATGACGCTATGGGTATCGGCAATCATGAATTTGACTACGGTGAATCCATACTCGAATGGCAGAAGAACCGCGCGCCGTTTCCGGTCCTTGGAGCAAACCTATTTTACAAAGACACGGATTTCCCATTCGCCCAGCCGCACGCCATCATTGAGCGCAATGGCGTACGTATAGGCGTCATCGGCATTCTTGGTCAGGATGCCGCCAGCACCGCTGTCGCACGAGACCATATTGACGAACTGGATGTCATCGACCCGGCCGTCGCTGTACAGCGATCGGTGGATGAACTGCGCCAGGACGTTGATCTCATCGTGCTACTCACTCACCAGGGGCATACCGCACCCATGCAAACCGATGCAGAAGCCGATCCACGCCTGACTCGGGACATCGAAAAAGACATCGCGCTGGCAGGGGCCGTCGAGGGAATCGACGTGATGTTTAGCGGTCATGCCGATGCCGGCACCTGGGAGCCGGTCGTAAACCCGAAAACAGGGACGCTTATCATGCAGACGTTTGGGCAGGCAACCTACCTCGGCTACCTGCAACTTACGCTTGATACGAAAACGCGCAAGATCACATCCTATGACGGCAAGCTGTTACCGGTGGACTCTGACGCTCTGGGGCCAGACCCGAGAATTGAGAAAAAGAACAATGACTATCGCAATGCGTATCCGGAAATCACAGAGATCGTTGGTCGTACAGAATCTCGTTTGAATCGTCGCTATTTCGACGAATCCGATCTGGGTAACTTGCTGGCAGATGTCACCGTCGATGCGACCGGTGCGGATATCGGATTGATGCACCCGGGTGGCATACGCAAGGATTTTCCCAAGGGTGATATCGAGGTCGGCGACATACTGGATACGAATCCGTTCGTGGACCCGGTCATGGTTATGAAGGTGACCGGCGCGCAGTTGCGAGAGGTGCTCGAGCAATCATTTACCTATCTGCGCGGACTGATGCAGGTATCAGGGCTCGACATTGTCTATGACAGCTCGAAACCAGAACGCGAAAGACTGGTTTCCATGCAGCATGACGGTAAATCTATTGGTGCTGACGACGTGTTTGAGATTGCGGTCTCAGGAATCATCGCCAAGGGCGGTGATCACTTCGAGACTTTCACCGAGACAACATTTCTTCGCGAGTATCCACCACTGGGCGAATTGACCATCGAGTACTTCAGGAAATACGGCACCGTGCCAACACCTGTATCCGGACGCCAGACCGACCTTGCAAGAAATGACTGAATGACAAGCCGAATGGCTATTCAGACACTTCTTCGCGCTGTTGTTTCTTGATTAACGCGTGTTCTGCGTCGTTCTCGGAACCGAGGAAAATAGCGATCCACAGCGTGCGCTCATCGCTTTCCAACGCCAACTTGAGGGTCATGGTCAATGGGACTGAAAGTAACATTCCAACCGGTCCAAAAACCCAGCCCCAGAAGATCAAGCCGACGAAAATGACGAGCGGCGAGATTCCCACGCCGAAACCCATCAGCCGCGGTTCGACAAAATTACCGAACACCAGGTTGATCCCGACGAACCCGAATGCCGTCGTAGCCGCCTCCGCGGGACCGAGTTGAATCAACGCCAAAAGCACCGCAGGGACGGCAGCAATGATCGACCCGATCGTCGGAATATAATTGAGCAAGAACGCCAGCATGCCCCAGAGCAACGGAAAATCCAGGCCGATCAGCCAGGTCATGGTACCCGCTATGAGGCCGGTCACCATGCTGACGATCGTCTTGATGCCGAGATAGCGGCCGAGATTATTCAGAAACTGACCCGCCCTGTCGAATGACGCTGCACTGCGGCCGAATGCAGCCATCACTTTCGTCGGCACGCTGGAAACCTCCAGCAGAATGAACACCATCGTGAACAAGATCAGAAAGGCATTGGTAAGAACACCTCGCAGTGCGTTGAGCAAGGTCGCCGCCATACCCATCGCTCGCCCCAGATCGATAAACTCGGTAGCGCTCGCAATCGATATGTCGTCATCAACATATTGCTGAATGAACGCGAGTGTACCCGCCAGCAGCGCATCGAGCTGCTCCTGATAACCAGGGAGGGCGGCAGTAAATGCGCCTATCGATGTGCCTACGATCGATGCGACTATGGTCAGAAACAACATCAGGCTGAAGACAACCGAGATAGCAGCCAATACGGACGGTATTCCCCTGGATTGCAACCACAGCATCGGGCGAATGGTGATCAGGGCAAAAAACACAGCCAGAAGAAAAGGTACCAGCAACACTTTCGCCGCCTGCATGCCGTAGATAATGACAATGACGGCCGCGATCGTAATAACTACGCTGGTGTTTTTTGTGGGTCCGCTCAATGAGGTGTTCCATGGCGTGGTTCACGCCTATGGTCGCACAGAATCAGGGACCAGGGCACCCTCGAAAATGCAGCAACTACGCCGAAATACTCCAGCGAGGTCTGTGAGCACGGCTTCGTTTGACGCCGAATCCCATTCTCGTTTTCAATTGTCACGATCAGATTGACAGAGCGGGATAGCTGTTCAGCCAGTCGACCGGATAGCGGTTCCGAGACTCGATGCAACAATCGCTTCCCGTATGGCATCAATCACTTTGGGGCGAGGGAAACTGGCTCGCCAGGCCAGCGCTACGGCGCGTCTCGGGGCTGGGCGCACGAAAGGCCGTACAACCAGTTGCGTCTCGGTATACAAAGCAGACCCTGCCGCGGTGCTTGGCAGCACCGTCACGCCCATTCCCGACGCTACCATGTGTCGAATCGTTTCCAGTGAACTACCCTCTGCCGTGTAAACCACACCGTCCGCCCCGATCGCTTTTTGCGCACAAGCCGGGCAAGCCGCAACCACCTGGTCGCGAAAGCAATGCCCGGCGCCAAGCATCAGGATACTTTCACCTTCCAGGTGCTCTGGCCGCAAGCTTTTCTTGCGTGTCAGCGGGTGCCCGGCAGGCAGCAATACAACGAATTGCTCCTCATACAGCGGCAGAGTCAGTATGCCGGGCTCTGAATAAGGTAGTGAAATAATAATTACGTCCAGTTCGCCGGTCTTCAGTTTCTCTCCCAGCACAGCCGTCAGGTTTTCTTCGACGATCAGCGGCATTTTCGGTGCCAATGCGTGCAAATTGCTGATCAACTGCGGAAAAAGGTACGGGCCGACCGTAAATATGGCGCCGATGCGAAGCGTACTTCCAAGCTGATCGCTCTCGGACGCAGCAACCTGGCGCACTGACTCTATGGCCTCCAGCGCACGCTGGGCCTGTTCCACCACACGCTCACCGACCGCCGTTACGCGGACGTCGTGACTCGCCCGCTCGAACAGCGGCACACCCAGTTCGGCTTCCAGTTTCTTGACGGCGACGCTGAGTGTTGGTTGTGTGACATGGCAGGCCGTGGCGGCGCGACCGAAATGGCGCTGGTTCGCGAGGGCCACTATGTATCGAAGCTCGGACAGGTTCACGATTCGCCCCCTAAGGCCCCACGATAGTCTGTGCCTATTAAAGCATTTGGCAGGATTAATTGGAATCAGTCTAAACCGGAGGCTAGGATCTGTGCATTCCACTGGGGAGGTAGAGCCAATGAAGTCCAATCACATTCTTTTCATGCTTCTCTTTGTAGCCGCGGCGCAGACCGGAGCTTCAGAGCTGGGCCTGCCGCCAGTACCGATCCCGGCTGACAATCCACAAACACCCGCGAAGATCGCGCTGGGTGACAAGCTGTTTCATGACACACGATTCAGCGCGGATGGCAAAGTCAGCTGCGCAACCTGCCATGCGCAGGACAAAGGATTTACCGATAACCTGCCCGTATCCAAAGGTTTCAACGACCTGACCGGAACCCGCAATGCGCCAACTGTGTTGAATTCCGCGTACATGAAAACACTGTTCTGGGATGGACGTGAACCGGATCTTGAGGGGCAATCGAAACAACCACCGATCAACCCGGTCGAGGGCGGTCTTCCGAATCACGAGCCGATTCTTGAGATCATTCGTGACGACCGTGAATACGATAACGCATTCAGCGATGTTTTCGGTGTCGCCGGCAATGAAATCAGCATGGAACACGTGTCAAAGGCTATCGCAAGTTTCGAGCGAACAGTGGTGGCCGGCAACTCTCCTTTTGATCGCTACTACTATGCAGCCGATACCGGGGCGATGACCGATGAACAAATCCGCGGACTCGACGTATTCGTCAACAAGGGTCGTTGCGTATCCTGCCACACGATTGAGCAAACGCAGGCGCTCTTTACCGATAACCGCTTTCACAATATCGGTGTTGGTTTCAAACGCATTCGCGGCAATGAAGCAGAAACCGCCGCGCAGTTTCAAAAATCCAAATTGGCGGGTGCCGATGTTGATATCACCGTTCTGACGAATGAAAACATGTCGGAGCTAGGTCGCTTTGCCGTGACCGACAACGTCACTGAAATAGGTTCCTTCAAGACGCCAACCCTGCGCAATATCGACCGTACGGCCCCTTATATGCACGACGGCAGTCTTGCCACACTCGAAGACGTTATCGATTTCTACAACAACGGCGGTCGCGTGGAAGAAACAGATCCATTGTCGGGATTTCAGAGTGGCGGAATACGGCCTCTCGATCTGACCGATGCCGAAATCCAGGAGCTGGTGGCCTTTATGGAGGCCCTCACCAGCCCTGATCTTGAACGATTCACGAGCCGATAGGAGATACCACGATGAGTAAATTCAATCGACGCGATGTCCTGAAAAATGGCGGCGCCATTCTCGCTGCCAGCAGCCTGCCCATCAGCATGGTCGAACTGGCCTTTGGCGCAGACAGTGACCAGAACTTCACCTTTGCCTACATATCCGATTCGCACATTACCCAGATCAAGGGCAACGACTTTGTCCGCAACTGGGATCGCGGTTTGATACGTGCAGTGGCAGAAGCCAACCTGATGGATCCGAAACCCGATTTTGTTTTCTACGGCGGTGACATTGCCCAGCTTGGCAAACCGGAAGAAATCGACCACGGTCTGGATATCCTTGGTGCCTTGCGGGGTGATGTTCACTACGTCATGGGCGAGCATGATTACTATGTTGACCTCGGCGAGTACTGGCGAAAACAACTCGGCCCGGACCACTACAGCTTCGACCACAAAGGTGTTCACTTCGTCGTGCTTAACAGCATTCTGACGCATGAGTCGTGGATGCATCAGAAGTGGGATACCGGCATGGATCGCATGAAACAGATGGCGCGCCTGGACAATCCCAACGGCCAGCCCTTCATGGTTGGCGAAAAACAACGTAACTGGATGAAAGATGACCTGAGCAAGATCAGCAAAGACACGCCGGTCGTGGTGCTCTCGCATTCACCGCTACAGAAAATTTTCAAGAGCTGGAATTTCTGGACAGACGATGCCGAAGAGGTACAGGCATTGCTCAAGCCGTTTGACAAGGTGACCGTTCTGTATGGTCACGTACACCAGATCCAGACCAACCAGATTGGCAACATCAGCTTCCATGCGGCAATGGCTACGGCATGGCCATGGCCGTATCCGTCAACTTACACGCAGAAGGCGAGTTACCTGCCCAAGTTAACGGTGGAAATGAATCGTGCTGACCCGTTCTTCGAACGTGATGCAACGGGCTGGCAGTTCATTGATTTGCACAGCGGTCGCGCCGACCTGAGCTACACCTTGCCGGACAATCAGAATCGCGTTGTTGCCTACGATGACAAGGCCGGACATCCAGTGGATGTCGCCGGCCGGCACGCCGATCCCGCCGCACCGAAAAAACATTACTGAGCCCGAGGACAGAATTATGAATCACGATAGCAACTACAAGATCGTTCTTGGCGCAATTATTCTGGCGTTCGGGCTCTATGCTTCGAGCACCTTCGCTGATGAGTTTAGCGACGACGATATTGATCGCTGGGAGATGGAGTATGAATCCATCGTGGATGAGGGTGAACGAGTCTTTCACGGGGGACTGGGAAACGAAAATACCGTTTCGTGTGACCAATGCCATCCGAATGGCGCCAATACCCACCCGGAAACCTACCCGAAGTTTCAGCAACAGCTAGGCCGGGTTGTTGCTCTTTGGGAGATGATTAACTGGTGCATCGAGAATCCGCTGGAGGCCGAAAAACTGGCGGCCGACGATCCGAAGTTAATCGCACTACAAACCTATATCACCGAAGAACGCAAAGGCGTGGAGCTGGCACCTGGCAAACATTAGGCCGGGCCAGGTGGATAACGGTTCCCGCGTTTGAGTTCCGCTCGAGGTTTCGCGGTCTGCTTATGCCGCCTGGCTGCAAAGCGGCAATTCAAACTCGAATCGTGTGCCGGCATTCAATTTGCTGACAACCGTAATACGGCTCTCATGCAAATCGAGTATTCGCTTGACGATCGCCAAACCGAGACCGGACGAATCGGACTGCGCTTCGTCTCCCTGTTCAGAGCGGTAGAAGCGATCGAATATTCTCGGAATGTCTTTTTCCGCAATACCGCGACCAGTATCAGACACTGAAACGGCAACAGATTTCGGCCGCCGAACAATACTTAATGTCACCTCGCCGCCAACGGGCGTGAATCGAATGGCATTTCTAACCAGGTTCTCGAGAACGCGCTGAATAAGACCGATATCGCCGATCGTGTCGGCAGAACTGGAATCCAGGTCAATCGAAAGACGAATATTTTTCTTTTCCGTTTCGAGTTGAAACTCCTGCGCTATGTCCTGAACCAACTCGGGAAGAGAGAACTTCTCCAGTTGAGGCGTCACACTTGCAGAGTCGAGCTTCGACAATTCGAACAGGTCGCCGATAAGAATGCCGAGTCTTACAGTATTGCGGCGGGCAATCCGCAGATACCGGTCACGATCTTCTTCTGATAGCGACCTCCCCTTTATAATTAATGTTTCCAGGTAACCCTGCATGGCAGACAATGGCGTTCGCAGATCGTGTGAAATATTGGTCACAAGCTCGCGACGCAGGTTATCGTTTTCCTTTAGTTGTGCCAGTTGCTCATTTATTTTTCCGGACATCGTGACAAATGAATGCGCCAGCTGATCAATTTCATCGCCGTCCTGGGTCGCAAATTTGATATCGGGACTGGCGTCGAAACCAGAGTCACCCACTCTGCGCATTTCCTCATTCAGCTTCTTGAGGCGGCGCGTTAACAGGCCGAAAACCAGAAGGCCAATGACGGCCGCCGCGAGCACAATAGCCACAGTGGCAAGTAGACTGACTTTTCCGATATAAGAACCGCCGACGTCACGAGAGAGCAATTCATATTTTTCTCCGCCCAGAACGACATACACATATCCTTCCAGCTGACCGTCAGTTCGAACTTCAAACGCGGAAAATACCTTGCGCATTGATCCACCGCGTGGGTCGTCACCATGAATCGGCATGGGCGCCGAGCCTTCAATCAATTGTTTCAGTGGTGCTGTATTTACCCGATCCAACAAGACCGCTTCCGGCGGCAAACCGTGTCCGAGGATCTTGCCATTGGAATCCAGCAGGTAGATTTCTGCCGTTGGGTTGATCACCATGGCGTGACTCGCCAATTCCTGCAGGCTGTCCAGATCAGCGACACCGCCCCTGATTAACTCGCGTTGTCCTGTGATGTACATAGCGATCGGTGCGTTGAGCCGCTGCGTTAGTTCTTCGTAGTACAAGCGTGTGTTCACGCGATCAATGGCGAACAGTACCGACCCCATCAAAGCAACAATCACAAGCAGCGCAACTGATAGTTTTGCGAACAGCGTATTCATGTTCGTCAGACCGCCGCAACCGGCGCTTTCTGGCCCGCAAATTTGTAGCCAACACCCCACACTGTCACGATGATCGCCGGTTCGGAGGGGTCATTTTCGATTTTTGCGCGCAAACGATTAATGTGCGAATTGACGGTGTGTTCATATCCCTCGTGACCGTAGCCCCACACCTGGTCCAGCAATTCCGCGCGCCGAAATACCCGACCGGGATTACGTGCGAAATAGCTGAGAAGATCGAACTCGCGTGCGGTCAGGTCGATCTTTTCACTCCCCAGCGTTACTTCTCTGCGACTCGGATCAACGGTCAGGTCACCGACTCTGACGACATTCAGTGATTCTGAATTCTCCTGCGGTACTTGCCGCAGGTTCTCGACGCGTCTAAAGATAGCCCGAATACGAGCAACGAGTTCCAGCACGCTAAAGGGCTTCGTCAGGTAGTCGTCGGCGCCGGTCTCAAGTCCGAGCACGCGGTCAAGTTCAGCGGACTTGGAGGTCAGCATCATGACCGGCTGGTAGGGGCGCTCGCGCCGAATGGCCCGGCAAATCTCAAGGCCGTCGGGGCCTGGCAGACGCAGATCGAGAATCGTCAGATCCCAGCTACCGGATGTTGCCAACCGCATGCCCTCATAGCCATCGTGGGCCACGACGAATTCATCGCACAAATCGTTCACATACAGCGCAATCAGCTCTGCAATGTCCCGCTCATCCTCAACCAAAAGAATTCGACGCTTGTGCATAGGGCCTCTATCCTTGTGTGCCCCGTTTTTGTTCTCGTTTTGAGGCGTCTGTCGATAATAGACCGGAAATCTCACAAAAACATCACGGTACCGGGATTCGTCGTGGCCCATCCCTGCACCACGACGTCGAAACCGCCTCAGTCCGTTCGTTCTATACGGATCTGCGCCACCGGATTGTCGAAGCGATGTTGTTCGGTGAGAATCGAGGTGGCAAGCCCGTCATCCTGGCTGACAATCCCGCTGTGCATGGCAACCCGGTCGGCCTGATCGTCTCTTGCCGGGTCGAATCCCGTACCGCCCCCCGCGGGGCCCGGTATGGTCATCGCCATTTCCGTATCCGCTTCGGTGCCCGCATCGTAGGCCACGGAACGAAAAGTCATCACATCTCCCACGACCATGCTGTCGACCATTGCATTCAGACTGGTGAAAGCGTCATTGGTATTCACCAACATTGTTGCGACACTTATCTGCAAGTTTGGCAGGTCGGTTTCCAGCAAATCAACCGTAACAGTCTCGCTTCCGGCGGGGCCGATCGGCGCTCCGCCTGAAACGGTGACCGTGACCAATGTATCGGTCATCGCAGCATCCAGTAAAGCCGTATTGTCACCGCCCTCCGCCATTTCCTCGAGAGCCACAGAAGCGGCGTCGCCGATGGTAAAAACCGCGTAGCCAGGCTGATGCGCAATGACGGCGATGGGCGATAACGGTTGTGCGTTAGTCAGATTCGATACGGTTACCTCGAAACTGGCCATCGCCGGCGGGGGTGGCGGAGGCGGAGGCGGAGGATTCATCGTATTGTTGCCGTTATTGTCCGAGCATGCCGGCAACAGCAGTGAGCTTGCGACAACCATCAGTACGCCGAGTGTTTTTCGATAATGTGTGTTCATGACGCCCCCTTATTGAACGGTCAGAACGACGCGAACAACCGGATTCAACCATCGGTGGACGGTACTATCGAGATCGCTCGCGCCGCCTATGGCATCGGTATCGCCCAACGTGTTTCTATGAATGTGAACGTTGCCATTGGCATCGGCCGCTGCAACACCGGTACCGCCGGTACCGGATGCGCCACCCGGATCCATCGGAATGCCTGCCACTCCTGGCGCACCGCCCCCGGTGATCAGTTCATCGTTGGCTTCAGTACCCGCATCGTAGGCAGGCACATTGAAGACGTAGGTGCCGGGCATGGTCGGAATGGTTATGGCGCCGAGACCGGCGAACCCGTCATTGGTCGGCAACAACATTGCCACAATCGACAATTCGACATTGGCCGTGCCATCCGTATTCATGTCGGCACTGGCGCTCATCGCCGGTGCGAGAAGGCCGCCCGCCGGGTTCTGCGCCAGTGTTGCACCCGCCACCATCATGTCGGCGACCAGGCCACTGATATCTCCACCTTCAGCCATCGCCTGAAGGCTGGCGGAGGCGGGTTGCCCGACGGTGAACAAGCTGGTGCCAGTCGGATGGGCAACAACCAGAAACGGCGTGAACGTGATGCCGTTGGTGAGGTTGGTAATTTCTACATTGAAGTCCGTTGCTGTGGCAATCGGTCCCGTCAGCAATGACGCTGTTACCAGAATAGCGCGAATTGACCGGTTCATTGAATCACTCTCCTTGAGTTCGAAAACAGTGTGCAGGAGAAGCACTATCCACGGGAGTTATCACGTGGAGATCACCTGCTGGTAACTGATGTATCGCAGTTTGCTCGTGTTTCTATGTCAATGGCCTCCCATGTGACCTTTTGTCTGTCGCAATCGCAGCGAAAAACGGGACCCGGTATCAGAAACTGTTTACCATCAGACTGGCATCGTCGCGATTGGGCGCAGTTGAGGAATTGTCTTGCCAGAATCGAACTATCCCCACCTGCTCGCACCGCTGGAGCTGGGCTTTACCACCCTGAAGAACCGGGTGCTGATGGGCTCCATGCACACAGGGCTCGAAGATGGCAACAAACACAAGCGGCTTGCTGCCTATTTCGCCGAACGCGCACGCGGCGGTGTTGGCCTGATCGTTACCGGCGGTTATGCACCCAACCGTGCGGGTGGGGTGAAACCGTTTGCGGGAAAGCTCACAACCCGGAATGAAGTTGGCAAACACCAGCTGATTACAGAAGCCGTGCACGCCGAGGAGGGAAAGATTGCGTTGCAGATTTTGCACGCCGGGCGCTATGCCTACCATCCGTTGTCCGTCGCGCCCTCGCGGATTCGATCACCGATCACACCATTTACGCCGCGGGCATTGTCGTCGTCCGGCGTGGAAAAGCAGATCGCGGCGTTTGTTCGCTGCGCTCAGCTGGCGCGCGAAGCCGGCTACGACGGTGTCGAGATCATGGGCTCGGAAGGCTATTTTATTAATGAATTCCTGGTTACCCATACCAATCAACGCGATGACAAATGGGGCGGCGACTACTCCCAACGCATGCAATTTCCGGTAGAAATTGTGACGCGAACCCGGGAGGCGGTGGGTCCGGATTTCATTATCATTTACCGCTTGTCCATGATCGACTTGATTCCCGATGGCTGTAGCTGGAGTGAAACCGTCATGCTGGCGAAAGCCATTGAGCGGGCCGGTGCCACGATCATTAACACTGGCATAGGCTGGCACGAAGCGCGGGTCCCTACCATCGCTACCTCGGTACCGCGTGGTGCATTCGCCTGGGTAACGAAGAAAATGAAGCAGGAAGTGACCATCCCGTTGGTGACCTCCAATCGCATCAATTTGCCGGCCACAGCAGAGCAGATACTGGCCGATGGCTGTGCCGACATGGTGTCGCTGGCCCGACCCATGCTCGCTGACCCGGAGTTCGTCAGGAAAGCGCAGGAAGGGCGAGCCGACGAAATCAATGTCTGCATCGCCTGCAACCAGGCCTGCCTGGATCACACTTTCGCGAACAAGATGAGCACCTGCCTGGTCAACCCGCGAGCCTGCTATGAGACGGAACTGAATTACGTCGCTACGGACACTCGCCGCCGTTTTGCCGTGGTAGGTTCGGGGCCGGCTGGAATATCCGCTGCCCTGGTGCTCGCTGAACGCGGTCACGAGGTTGACCTGTTCGAGGCACAGGGCGAAATTGGCGGTCAGCTGAACATGGCCAAAGTTATTCCAGGCAAGGAGGAATTTCATGAGATGTTGCGTTACTTCAAGCGACAGATCGAACTGAAGCAGGTGCGAGTACATCTGAATACTCGAGCCAGCGCCGATAATTTGATTGCCAATGCCTATGATGGCGTAATCATTGCAACGGGCGTCATTCCCCGGGACCCGGGAATTGAGGGCCAGGAACACGCGATGGTTCTTGGTTATATCGATGTACTCCGCAAGCAGGTAGCGGTTGGCAAGCGCGTGGCGATCATCGGTGCCGGCGGCATTGGTTTCGACGTTGCAGAGTTCCTGCTGCAAGATGGTGAATCGCCCACACTTCATGTGGAAGAGTGGCTGGCAGAATGGGGCGTTGTAGACCCCTCTGAGGCACGGGGTGGAATTGCGCTCGAACGACGACCGCCAAAGCCATCGATCCGCGCGATAACGCTACTGCAACGCAAAGTTGGCAAGCACGGCGCCAAACTTGGGAAAACTACCGGTTGGATTCACCGCGCTGTACTAAAGAAACACAATGTCAGCATGATCGGCGGGGTCAACTACGAACGCATTGGCGATGAGGGACTGCTGATTTCCTACGGTGAGCGGCACCAGGATCCGGAGTGGCTGGCTGTCGACAACATCATCATGTGTGCAGGACAACTGCCGTTACAGGATCTGCAAGCCCCGCTGGAGTCGGCAGGTATTCCTGCCCACGTAATTGGCGGTGCGGATATAGCGGCAGAACTTGACGCCAAACGCGCGATTGATCAGGGCAGTCGGCTTGCCGCGCAACTTTAGTGAAGGGATAGAAAGTGAACACAATGAATCGGTACTCAAAATTTCTCCCGTATGGTCTTATGCTATTTTTCGGCCAGACAGTCCAGGCTCAAACCGTGGTGGATGCCCCTTACGAACCGGACAGCGGCACGTTGGCCGTACGCTGTGGGGTGTTGATCGACGGCATTGGCGAACTCCCGTCCACGGATCGCCTGGTTCTTATACGCGCTGGCCGTATTGAAGCTGTTTTGCCCGGCGACGCCGTCGTCAAACCGTCAATGCCCATGCTGGATCTGGCCGACCACACCTGCTTGCCGGGATTCATTGATACCCATACCCACATAACCGATCGTGCCGACGAAACTGCCGACTTGAGTATTTACTACCGCCGCACTCTTGAGGATGAACAAAAGATTTCACAGCGCAACGCTGAGGTGACGCTCGCAGCAGGGTTTACCACCATTCGAAATCTCGGCGCATACGGTGGTTGGTCCGGACGCGACATTCGTGATCGGGTCAATGCTGGTCTGGTCGCCGGGCCGCGAATACAAACGGCCGGATTCTATCTCACCATCCCGGGAGGCGGTGGCGACTTGCTGATACCCGGTTATGACGAAAAGGATATCCCTGCTCGGGTTCGCATGGGGGTAGCCCAGGGCGCAGAGCAAATGCGCGCCAAAGCGGCCGAAGCGGTTGCCGGTGGCGCCGATGTATTGAAAGTGATCGCATCAGGGGCCGTTCTGGCGTTCGGCGGTGTTCCCGGCGCTCCGGAAATGACTCGCGAAGAAATCGCCGCCGTCGTCGAGGTTGGCCATGCTGCAAACATAAAAGTGACCGCGCATGCGCACGGCGCCGGATCGGTCAAAGATGCAATTCTTGCGGGTGCTGATTCGATTGAGCATGCATCGCTTGCCGACGATGAAGCGATTGCGCTGGCGGCAGAACGGAAGGTCGCATTCTCCATGGACGTATACAACGGCAACTACATCGCCACTGTTGGTCGCGAACAAAACTGGCCGGAAGAGTTTCTCCGTAAGAACGACGAAACCGTAGATGCACAGCGAGAGGTTTTCAAAAAGGCGTACGCAGCGGGAGTGCCTATAATTTTCGGCACGGACGCGGCCGTGTATCCGCACGGGGACAATGCGCTCCAGTTTGAGATAATGGTTGGACTGGGAATGTCCCCAATGGATGCCATTCAAGCGGCGACTTCCGTTGCAGCAAAATATATCGGTTGGCAGGACAAGGTAGGGGCAATCCGGCCAGGGGCGTTCGGTGATTTGGTCGCTGTACGTGGCGACCCACTGCAGGATATTGCCGTCTTGCAATCAGTAGACGTTGTAGTCAAAGGTGGGCTGATCTTCAAACGGGGTCTGGAATAACATGGGGCGATGGCGCCCACCCGCTCCGCAGTCTTCGGCATATATTACTCCAGCCGGCTTTGAGTCTCTGCAGCACGAGCTGAAGGACATCTGGCTGCGTCGCCGCGAAGTAGTGAAGGCATTGGCCGCCGCAGCCGCAGAAGGGGATCGCTCGGAAAACGCTGAGTACATATACCGCAAGAAAGAACTCGGTGGATTGGATCGCCGAATACGCTATCTGCAAAAGCGCCTACCCATTTTAAAGGTGGTGCGAGAGTCGCCAAGAAATGATGCGATCTATTTTGGTGCTACGGTGAAAGTGCGTAACAATGCCGGTGAAACACACGCTTATCGAATCGTCGGGCCTGACGAAACGGACGGAAAAGTATCTGCGATCAGCATGGACTCACCGCTTGCAAAAGCACTGCTGGCGAAGCGTGTTAATGACGAAGTTGTGCTTAAGACGGACGGAAAGGCCACAACGCTTACCGTAATATCCATTCGATATAGGGAACAATAAGGAACACTGGCCTCGTCCAGATGCGACCGACAAGTGCTGCTGTGAGGAAAGTTTGCTGGCAACGACACCGGGCAAGCGCCTTTGGCCAGTGTGTTACGATGGACACCACGAAACGCTGGGTCTGAGCAGATATTTATCAAGGCCGCTGCCTGGCGGCCCCTCCTGCCAAATATTTCGCGGCAACACAGACCGGTTATTGCGGCTGCCGTTCGAACGATCACTGACCTGGCCTGAAAGCAGAAGGGTGATTTCGAGTGGTGCGAATGAAATGAGAAAAATTGAATTCAAGAACGCGGCACTCCGATTCTGTGCCTGCGTGGTCGCACTGACTCCAATGCTGACTGCAGCACAGGGTAGCGATGCTGATGCCGACGCAGAGAAGCTCGCAAAACAGCTCTCCAATCCGATTTCCAGCCTCATTAGCGTCCCGTTTCAACTTAACTACGACCAGGACATCGGTTCGCTGGACGATGGCGACCGCGTAACACTTAACATTCAACCCGTGTTGCCCTTCAAACTGAATGACGACTGGAACCTGATCTCCAGGACGATCCTGCCCCTTATTTCCCAAAGGGACATTGCTCCAGGAGCTGGCCGTCAGACCGGACTCGGTGACACGGTGCAGAGTTTTTGGTTATCACCCACCAAACCGACGTCCGGCGGGTGGATTCTGGGCGGCGGCGCTGCGTTCCTTCTGCCGACCGGGTCAGACGACTTGCTAACTGCCGACAAATGGGCCGCTGGCCCGACCGTCATTGCGCTGACGATGCGAGGACCGTGGACATACGGCGCACTGGCCAATCATCTGTGGTCCTTTGCCGGTGAAGGTAGCCGAGACGACATTAGTACCACTTTTTTGCAACCGTTTCTTTCTTACAATACTTCGAGCGGCGTGAGCTACACCTTCCAGACCGAGACCAATTACGACTGGAAGAACAGCCAATGGAATATTCCCTTGCTTGCCGGTATTGGCAAGGTAAGCAAGATCGGTAGTCAGGCGGTCCAGTATTTTTTCGGCGTTCGTTATTGGGCCCAGAGCGCACCCTCCGGACCTGAGGGGTTCGGACTTCGGCTCAACATGACTTTTCTTTTTCCCAAGTAGGCTGAACTGAAAGTGTGAAAGCGTCGGGCGTACTCACGCACTGACATAATTTGGTGGCCCCTACTTGGCAGCCGCCATCTGCTCCATCAACGCGGCCATGGCTTTATTGCGATCAGCGACGACGCTCATGGTTATTTCACGGTCATTCATTAATGCGTTATGTGCCTCGAGTCCTGGTACCTCGGCGATGATATCCCAGTCATAAATGCGTTTAATAATTTGACTTGCCAAACCGAAACAGTGGTAAACGAATATATCGGCGATGCCGAATTCACTGCCCATCACATAGGGGCCAAAATTGCTTAGCTGCTGAAATGCCCGCAAGCCTTTCTCCATTTGTGGCCGAACTTCTTCGTAGGCTGTCTCGGAGCGGTCACCACCGAAAAATGCCTCGCCCAGATGGCGGCGAGCTACAACTTCCACATACATTTCTACGACGTGAATAATCTCCCTGGCCTTCGCTTTTTCGAATGCCTGTGGCGGATATGTCGGGGCCTGGGGATATAGTTCATCCAGATAATCGAGCATGACGGAAGTCTCGATCAGGAATCCGTATTCCGTCTCAAGGCAGGGAATTTTGCCCATTGGGCTGATGGCCAGAAAATCGTCCTCCTGGTTCGGTCGAGTAGCCAGCATCTCGAATTCCACGCCTTTTTCCATGAGGCTTTGTTTGACGATATTGGCGTAGTTGCTGAGTGCAAATCCATGTAGTTTGAGCATCGTAGTTCACCTGTGTATTTCAGAATATTTGTATGGGGGCAGGTTCACTCTTAACCGCAAAGACCTGACCCCGGTTTTGATTTGGGCGAATCTATCCCAGTTCTCGTTCGAACAGTTCCAACAGCCGACTCCACGCTTTCTCCGCCTGCTCCTCGTTGTAAACCGCTGAATCCGGCGGACACCAGCCATGCAACGTGCCCTTGTAGACCTCTATTTCCGCACTCACATCATTTGCATCGAACGCCTCACGTAAAAGTCTTTTTGCATCGGGGTCACGCTCATCATCATTTGCCGCGATTGCGATCAGGAAACCGGCTTTCATCTTTGGCGCCAGCAGATGGGGACTGTCGTCCTGATCGGTGGCCAAACCACCGCCATGGAACGACCCGCCAGCACCAATTCGATCCGGGATCGCCGCCGCGAGTCGCATCGTGTATGAACCGGTCATACAATATCCGGTCGTGCCAATTTTTCGACCGGTATCAACTGCATCCTGCTGATCGAGATACCTGACAAAGGCGCGCCCGTCCGAAACGCATGTTTTTGGTGATAATGAGCGGGCATGTGGCATGAGCAAATCTCGAATACCCGGGTCACGAAATCCGCTACCTTCCGGGACCGCGTTGCCTTTAACCGTTCGATAATAGGGGTTAACCACGAGCACCGAATAGCCCGACTGCGCCAGCCGCTTACCCATATCGCGAAATGCCTGGCGGATGCCGACAATATCCGGCCAGATAATGACAGCGGCATGGCTGCCGCTGACCGGATGCACGAAATAGCAATCGGCCTTGCCATCCGGTGTTTCTACCAGGACATCCTGTTCGGTCACATCCAATGCGTTGGCAACAGGCGGCAACATCATTGCCACCGCAACGCCCGCTCCTCGCTTGCTGAATTCCCGACGCGACATTGGATTTCGCCGTAAATACTCTTCTACATCTTTTGCGGTCTGTTCGTCACACATGTCGTTCTCCTGAATTTGGACCGAGCGTTCTGACCCTGGAGCTCACTGCACAGAGGCCGTCTGTGGAAAAGAGCAGCCTGCAACCATACAGGATCGTAGCCATCATTCGGAAGCAGGCGCTGCAACTGAGCGTAGATTCTGGTCACCCACCTCACACCCAGGTATTGATGAGATTCGACCTGTTCTCCCAGCCACCAACCAGACCGCTTATTCAATCCGCTCATAAGCCGGTATTTCCTTTCAGTTCCGTTATTTACCGCCGATAACCAATAGTCAGGAGCCCCGTATTTCCTGTGCGAATGGATTGTGCATTATGTCAAATTATAGATGGGTTGATTTCAATGATGAATGGGACTGAGTCAAGCCCGTTGGCAACCCACCGCGCGCTCGTCGTGGAGGATGACGAGCACATCGCCTATATGCTCGAATTCATGCTGCGGCGGGCCGGCTACGACGTATTGCTGGCGGAGAATGGCCGCGACGCGCAGACCATCATCGAGAACGTAGCGCCGGTCGACGTTGTCCTGCTGGACCTGATGCTGCCGTACATCTCCGGCTACCAACTCATTGAAGAGATCCGGGAACACTATCAGTGGCAGCACGTGCCGATCATCGTCCTGTCCGGAAAAGTGCTGGAACAAGACGTCGTTCGAGCACTCGATCTCGGTGCCACGGACTATGTGACCAAACCGTTTCGACCGCAGGAGCTGCTGGCAAGGCTGCGCCGTGCGATAGCGGATCATGACGCACTGCTTGGTCAACGCGGCCACAAAGAAATGGTGGGGCAGCGATGAACCCGGGCGTTCACTCTATCGCTATCATCGTCTGCCTGATCGGCCTTGCGTGTGCGGCTGTTCCGACTGCATCTGCAAGTGAACACGGTAAGCGGGTTGAGGATTCCGGCGCCCAACAGGACTTTGCGGGTGATCTCGAATTGCTCAACCGGCGTCTTGCAGACCAACCCGGTGACGAAACGGCGCACTTTGAGCGAGCACAGATCTTTGGTTGGACGGGCGATTATGCGATGGCCCGTAAAGAGTTCGAGTACCTGCTCGGCGAGAGCCCTGACAACGTGGATTACGTACTTGGTTACGCCCAGGTACTGGCGTGGCAGGGGCAGGATGTGAATGCGTTACGTGAGCTTGCTCACGCGCGGCAACTTGCACCTGAATATGAGGCAGTCTGGCAACTGGAACAGCAACTGTTGTTACGACAGGACGATGACGCTGCGGGGGAAGCGCTCGGGGTATTTCGTCGTGAGGCCGCGCAACAATTTCCGCAGGCACTGTGGTTGGCCGCCCCTGCCATCGAAATCGATTCTCACTGGACCGTCCTTGTTGGTCTGACCATCGAAGAACTGTCCAATGACCTGCCTGGCTGGAACCAGCAGTTTCTCGAAATGATCAGCCAAAGAAAGAACGGCGCACGGTACTTTGTGCGCACCACCAGGGACGCGCGCTTCGATACTAGCGATACCGGTATTGGCGGGGGTGGGGACTGGCAGTTCGCTGACAACTGGTTTGCGGGCACCAGTATTCATTTCGCACCCGGTGCGAAATTTCTCCCCGACTATGAGTTCGGCGCTCATGCTGGTCGAAGATTTAGCGGTGGCTGGGTCGTCGACACGAAATATCGCCGGCGCAACTACGCTACGGCCATTGTCGACTCATACATCGTCACGACGGAAAACTATTTCGGAAACTTCCGTGCCGCCTACACGCTCGCACTATCCCGTTTGGACAACGCGACAAATTCTGTGGGACACACATTCACTCTCAACTGGTACCGGAACGAACGCACCAGTTTCGGCATTTCGATTAACAGCGGCGAAGAAGCGGAAGCCATCGGGGCCGGCCAGGTTCTCATCACGAATGTCAGGGGAATCAATCTGACCGGCCGACATGCGCTGAGTGCTCGAATCGGCCTGGACTGGTGGCTCGGTATCCACGAGCAAGGCGACTTCTACAGGAGGCAGTATGCTGGAATGGCTGTTTCGATCGGACTTTGATGGTGTGGCAATGGCCGCCATCTGGTCAATCCTGATTGTATTCGCAACGACGGTCACGCTCTTCGTCTATACGCTTGGGCTGCGTTGGGCAACGATCGTTTCAACGCGTCAGCGCGCGCTACTATTCTCACAGTGGCGTAGCGTATTCGCCACCGCGACGCTTCGTGAAAGCGACGCATCGACCATTGGCCTGCCCAAGTTTACGCGCACACAACGCTCTGACTTACTGGAAGAATGGAACCGGGCCAGGACCGCTGTGGCAGGCACCTCTGCAACGAACCTGATCGTTCTTGGTGAGCGCCTGGGGCTCCCGGCGATTGCTCGCGGCATGTTGGAAGAGAGACCGCTAAAGACCCGAATCCTCGCCATCCAAACGCTTGGCAATCTTCGCGACCTTGACAGCCGCCGGCCCATCAGGGAACTGGTGGCCGCTGAAAACACCGCTTTGTCAATTACCGCCGCTGTTGCGTTGGTCGAAATTTGTCCTGACAGCGCAGTCGCGCTACTGATTCCAATGATCGAAAAACGCCCGGACTGGCCGCGCAATCGCATTTCAATTTTTTTGCACATGGCGGGCAGCGAAAGAATCAGTGAGCCCATGTACCGTGCGATTCGCTCAGCAAACAATTCGGGCAAGGCATACCTGCTGAGATTTGCACACCAGGTTGAATCAAATGTGCTTGACGCTCTGGTCGAAGACCTTATCCGTGAGAACAATGATCCCGGCGTATTGAATGCGGCACTAAAACTCGTCAGCGGCCATGCCGGCGTGCCGAGAATCGCGGCCTTAATCCGCCACAAAACGTGGTATGTTCGGGTGCAGGCGGCAAAGGTCCTTGGCCGGGTCGGACAGCAAGAACATTTATCGCTGCTGGAGTCCATGCTCGATGATGAGGAGTGGTGGGTACGATATCGCGCGGCTCAGGCCATCGCTTCATTGCCCTTCCTTGGCCCCAACAAGCTGCGGCAATTGCAACGACGCCAGAGTGACCCATTTGCGGCAGACATGTTGCAACAGGCTTACGCGGAAGTCGGTCTGGCATGAGCGCCGCGCAGATTGTCGAATCGGGACAGTGGATATTTCTCATCTACTTCGTGGGCATCAATGTGGGTTATCTGCTGCAAAACGTCGTTGCCGCATATGGCATTCGCAAGCATCTGCAAACGGCCGATCAATTCGAAGCTGAAAACGTTTTCTCCGCGCTGGATATTCCGATCAGCGTCATCGTCCCTGCTTTCAACGAGTCCGCATCAATTTGCACTTCGGTTAAGGCGATGCTGCAGCTGGAGTATCCTGACTTCGAACTGGTGGTTGTCAACGATGGCTCGAGTGACAATACGTTGGAGAAGCTGATCAACGAATTCGGCATGCGCCGCTTCCCGGAGGCCTATCGTGCCCGCGTAGAGTGCGCGCCGGTGCGCGGCGTCTATCGTTCCATGCGCTTCAAGAATCTGCGCGTGATTGACAAGGAGAATGGTGGCAGCAAAGCCGACGCGACCAATGCGGGCATCAATGCCTGTCGCTATCCCATAGTCTGCGTTGTGGATGCGGACTCAGTTCTGCAACCAGACAGCCTGAGGCGTGTTATCAAACCGTTCCTGGAGGACCCGACGACCGTAGCGGTCGGCGGCACCGTGCGGATCGCCAACGGTTGTACGGTACGCCGTGGCTTCCTGGAAAAGGTCGCATTGCCATCATCTTTTCTGCCACTGGTCCAGGTCGTCGAATACCTGAGAGCGTTTCTTTTCGGCCGCATGGGTTGGTCACCCATCAATGGTTTGCTGATTATTTCCGGCGCATTTGGTGTATTTCACAAAGAGACGCTGGTCGAAGTCGGTGGCTACAACCCGGAAGCCGTGGGCGAGGACATGGAACTGGTTCTGCGCATGCATAGATTGATGAAGAAAAAGCGTCGGCCCTATCGAATCACATTTCTTCCCGACCCCGTTTGCTGGACGGATGCGCCGGCCAACTTGCGTGACCTCAAAGGTCAGCGGGTCCGCTGGCAACACGGTCTCGGTCAGGCGCTGTTTCTGAATCGCTCACTCATATTCAACCCACACGGGGGCGCGGTGTCGTGGGTTGCGATTCCGTTTTACCTGGTGTTCGAATTACTGGGTCCGGTCATCGAGGTTGCTGGCTATGTATTCATTATTGTCTGCGCTTTCATGGGTTGGCTGGCCTGGCCTGAAGCACTTATCTTCCTCGCACTGGCCATCGGCCTTGGCGTGCTGCTGTCGACCAGCGCCATCATGCTGGAAGAACTGTCATTCCATATGTATCCGCGCACCCGGGATCTGATGCTCTTGTATGGCATTGCGATTGTCGAAAACTTCGGCTTTCGCCAGCTCACTGCGATCTGGCGATTGCAGGGGTTGATGAGATGGCTTCTGGGCAGAAAACATGCTTGGCAGACAATAACGCGAAGTGCCAGCCTCGCCGACGAATCCTGAACTCACTGACGGACGCCAGGGTCATCAGTTTTCGAAAACAACCATCGCCTCGCGTCTTCCTCGGAACTGAAAAGCTTGCCGGGCATGCCGCGATTGGAAAGTACCGTTTCGACGAAACGTGTTGCTTCTCTGGCGTCATCGCTTAGCTCCGCCCACGCAATTCGAAACTCTCCGGTAATTCCCAACTCCCGAAACATCTCCGCATGGTCGTAGCCGTCGATGGTCGGCATGGGTCCGGGTGCCTCAGATACGCCGAGTACGAGAAAACAATCATGCTCTCGACAAACTTCCACAACCTCGGTCCAGAGTCTCCTGGCGCGCTCCAGGTTCCTTTCTCCGGTGGTGTCAATTCTGACGTGATCGCCCTGAAAGGTAATTTTTACTCGACCATTCATAGTCTTGCCCAGCCCCCAATTCTAAAAAGGAAACTATAGACAGTATCCACCTTGTCAAACGCATATACAACAAAGCGAAAGGCGTTGCAGCGCTCTCGCGAACACCGCCAGTGTTTAATGCACCGAAAACTTCCCCCGAATATTATCGATACAACGTCGGAACTCCTCGATCAGTCCATTTCCTTCTACTGTGCGCCTCGCAGCGCAAAACACTCCCGATCGGCTTGAAGTGCCTCCTGCAGGAATCTTAGCGCCGTACTGTTTAATTGATCTGCATACCGATCGAGCGCGTCTTGCATTAAAAAACTACTTTCCTCAACACACATTGGCGATAGCAAAACACTGGCGTAGCTCGAGATAAAATACGGATCACGGCTGTCGCTGATATCCGGTAGTGCATCCAATACCTGGTCGAGAACCTCAACTTGTAACGCGGTTTGGTTAGACGGAAACAACCCGGCCATCACAGCACGCTGTCTTGCCAGGCCAGTCAGGACCTCCGGATTTCTGAGTTCTGCCAGCCACCCTGATTTTACAACCTTGTCCGGTATCGCCGCCTGTGCCATCAACAAGCTCTTGGCTCCAAAATCAGATACATCCGCCTTGCTCTCGGCGGCAAGTAAAGCATCGATACCTTCTACGCCATGGCGACTTAGAATCGTCAGCAACATCCAACGGATGTCTGCCGATATCGGCAGTCCTTCGATTTCCGCCGTGCCTTGCAACAGAGCCGTGACGGTACCGAGGCCCGGGTCGGTCGAAACCACACCGGCGAAGGTGTTGAACCAGATGCGTGTCAGATCGCCGCTCGCAGCGTCACTCGCATGCCGCAAGGTCCATTTTTCGATCCGGGGGAGCAACACGGCGAGTGCATCGTCCGTCTCAGGACGCAACCGCTGCATTAAGCCGACAGTGTCAATGATGGACGATGAAATTTGCTGTTGTATGCGAATATTCGATTCCCTGTCTGCCAGTCGCATAGCGTGTCCAATATAGGAAGCGAGAGGCATTTCTCCTGCCATCGCCATATCCAGCAGCGCCGCGAGAAAAATCGAGCGTGTCAGCGGCTCGGGAACATTGGCCAGCTGACCCTCCAATGCGGCAACGGTTCGATCATCCAGGGCAATTCGCGCGTACGCCCAGTCATTTTGATTCGGGTTGATCATCGCCGGACAAGGGAGGTTCTGTGGAATATCAACCAATGTTGCCGCCCCGGCAATCTCGAGGGAAAACACCTCGCCCGGCAGCAACCCGCCATTTTCACCCAGATTGTATAGAGCGACATCGAGTCGATGGTGTCTCAGGTAGGGATGATCGTCCGGAGCAGTCTGCACAATAGTCAGCGATTGCAGTCCGTCGTTATTACATTCAACCGATGCGCTGAGCGTATTGAAACCGGGCTTGTAGAGCCACTCATTCGTCCAGTCACCGAGATCGATTGCCGCGCTTTTCTCCTGATGGCCAATGAAGTCCTGTAAGTCGGTTGTGTCATACGCATTCTCTTTAAGGTATGCCGACACGCCGTGCTGGTAATTTTCCTCACCCACGTAGTGAGCGAGCTGCTTCAGCGAAGACGACCCTTTTTGATAGGTGATCGCATCGAAAACGGTAAAGAAGTCGGCCGTACTGTTTACGGGCATCTCGATCGGATGTGTTGTTACGCGACTGTCGCGCGCGTAAGCAGCACGTTTGTTGTTTATGAGAAACCCGTGCCACGTATCTGTGAATTCAGTGGTCGCAACCGAGGCGAGCATCGACATCTGCGTCGCGAAACTCTCGTTTAACCACAAACCATTCCACCATTCGTGCGTCACCAGGTTGCCAAACCACATATGAGCCATCTCGTGAAGAATGACACTCGTTCGACGTTCGCGTTGTGCCCGGTCACTTTGCTGCCGCTGCACATAGCGTTCGGCGAAGGTAACAGCAGCAATATTCTCCATCGCACCAATATTGAAATCCGGAACAATCAGCTGGTCGTATTTCCCAAACGGATATGGAATATCGAAATAGTCCCCATAGAATGCCAGTCCACGCCGCGTCGTTTCCAGCCATTCGTCAACCGCAACGAACTCCGCCAGTGAACGACGCGCCATAAGGCGAATCGGGATGCCATCGGCATCACCCTCCCACACCTTGTAGGGGCCTGCGTGCAAGGAAAACGCGTAGCTCGATATTCTCGGTGTGGTTGTAAAATGCCATAACGCTGAACCATCGTTTGTTGTCTCGGCCGTCGCGGTCCCGGTGGAAACGACAACCCAGCTTTCGGGCGCGCGCACGGTCAACGATATTTCCGCCTTTAGATTTGGCTGATCGAACAGGGGGAATAGCCTGTTGGCGTAGTACGGCCACAGGTAGGTGTAGAGGTAGGTCAGGTCATCCGCCGGATCGACGAATCGATGCAGGCCCGTACCATCCTCGTCATACCCGTGTTCGAACTCGACAGAGATCACGTTCTCGCCGCTTCGCAGTGTCGCTGATGGCAGCGTCAGGAAAAAGCCGTTGTAGTCGATACGGACTGGCTGGTCGTTAACCCGTAGCTGATGCACCGTGCCACCACCGAAGTCGATGGTCAAATCCGTTGATGGATCAGTGAGTTTGAAACCGATTCTGACCTCACCACTGAACCATTCGGCACTGTCGTACACATCGACAAACAACTCGTACCCGACATCCGAAATCCTGTCCTTGCGTGCCGCCGCGGTATTCTGGTCAAGAGCATTGGCAACTTCTCTGGCTACGGGCGCATTGCCAGTGCCGCTGGCATCATGATTGTCAGTGCTCGGCTGGCAAGCTGTGATCAGACTCGAAATACCAATCGTTAAGAGAACGGAAGCGGCGCGAAAGCAGACCTTGAGCATGTGAGATCCCTGATGCAAATCGATGCCGGAGTATACCTCGATACTCGAACAGGCCACGGGGTCCTGAACGGAAGGCAAGTGTAGTCTTTCGGTGTTGGATCCGACCTCCGCGTTTGCGGCCTTTAACGCGGCAAATTCAATCGGCCCCGCAGCGAGGCGGCCACACAGCACAAGGTGCCAATCGGGAATAACCAGGGCCAGGCCAGGAGCGGGCTGTCATACATGGTGCCAAATACGGGATTCAGAATTTGGGGTTCGTTTATTAGGAGGACAATCATAATGCTCAATACCACGCTTTTGCCTGTTCCCGCCACACGGTAACGCTTTGCCAGTACGCTCAGGATGAACAGGCCGAGCATCGGACCCCAGGTGTAGGTTGTCATCGAAAACGCCAGCGTAACGATATCGAGCTTGCTGGCAGAGAACTGCCAGGCCATCAATGCGAGGATAGCGCCCCAAAAAATGATAAACAGTCGGGAGATTTTGAGCAGACGAGTTTCATTGGCTTCCGGTTCGATGAAAGGCTTGTAGAACATTGTCAGGGATATTTGCGAGAGTGCCGCGAGAATCGAATCGAGACTGGATATAGCGGCACTCAGGATGGCAGCGATGAGGAGGCCCTTTAATCCTGTTGGTATCTCGGAAATGATGAAGACCGGGAAAATTCGATCGCCCTTTTCCGCTACCAGCGCCGCCAAAGCAGAAGACAGCGGATTGAACTGGTAGAAGGCAAACAGGCCGACGCCGACCATCAGCATCAGCACGGGCACCAGTTCTCCGAGCGTACTCCACAGCACGGCTTTCTGTGCTTCCTTCTGATTTTTGCAGCACAAGAGCCGTTGCACGAACAAGTGGTCGGTCCCATATACAGCGACATTCTGGAACGGCATCGCAATGAGCGCCGCCCAGAATGTAAACGCCACTCTCGGATCGGTCGAGAAGTCGAAGGTTGTGAATTTTCCCGCCTCCTGCCCCACCGAAATCAGTGTCGTCCATTGCTCCGGCAGTGCACTGGTAACAAACACGAGTGCGGCAACACCGCCGAAGACGAGAATGAAGAATTGCACGAAGTCGGTCCAGATCACTGCAGCAATGCCACCCATCCATGTCCACAGGACGGCGAACGTAGCAATGAGCACGATGCTTTCGGCCAGACTCCAGCCCGTCATCAACTCAAGTACCAGCGCCGTTGCATAAACACGCACGCCTTGTCCCAGGATCCCGCCAAGGAAAAACATGCCCGCGGTAATCCGGCCAACGACATCACCGAGTCGATCCGACATGTATTCATAAGGACTGTAGAACTCTTTCTCGTAATAAAGCGGGACCAGGTAACGGGCGACCAGAATTCTCGCGATGACTCCGCCCAACGCGAGTTGCAGGTAGACAAAACTGCCGTCTGCTGCATACACGAGCGCTGGAACGCCGATAAAGGTGATCGCGCTGATGGTTGTCGCGATGGTAGATGCTGTTACCGCATACCAGGGCAGGCTGCGGCCGCCCAGAAAAAAATCACGGGTGGTTTTCTGTTTGCCCTTAAGGTGATGTCCGATCATCGTGGTGCCGGCGATATACGCTGCTACCACGACCCAATCCCAGAAACCAAACATCAGATCAAAAACTCAGGTTGCGACCAGCGTGCGGCACACGCCCTCGCCTGGATAGATGCGACCATTGGCGCCGGGGTAAGCGTAACCATTGATCAGGACGCGTCGATACGAATCCGATGTGTTTTCAAAACTGGCGTGTGCCGTGTAGGGGCCGAAAAACAGCGTATCACCCGGTTCCGCCAATATGGTCACCGCCTCATTTTCGTCGAACAGCGGCGGTTGGTGCGATTCATAGTTGGGGTTATCGTAGTCGTGGACTCCGAAATCAACCCGGCCCCACTTCGAACTCCCCGGAACAAACTGCAGCGGACCACTGTCTGCTGTCATCGCGTCGATCGCGATCAGCGTTTGTACGAAGCTGCCAATGCCATTGATATCTTTCCAGGTATCGCCGCCCTTGTCCCGGTGCTGGATGTCCTGATGCCAGCCGAAAATGACACCGTCACCGGGTCGTTTGAAATGGGCCTGGCAGAGGAGTTGCTCCATTGCCTGACTTCCAAGCAATTGCGAAGCCGGGCTGGTCAAACGGGGGTCCTCGCCGATGCCGAGCAGATAGGGCTGTGACCCTCCGGCCGATACAACTCGCTTGATAACCTGTTCGCTACCCTTCATGCCCAAAACGAAGTGGGAGCCCCTCGACAGCCCGGTGCTATTCATACCGCTTGCTATTGTTTCGAGATCGTCAAAGCACTCGCGCAGCCGACGGATCTCATCGCGACGAAACAAGCCCTTTTTTGTCACCCAACCTGTCTCATGAAAGCTGGCTATTTCTTCATCGCTTAACCGGTTTTTGATTTCACTATTCACTGCGACGTTGTCCCCGAGTACCCGGGACATGTCAAGGCCAACTCACAGCACGCAACGAGATCATCGCGGTACTATCTGGTCGAATGCCGATGACCACACTTCATCGATACCCTTGTCGCGGCGTATCTGAAAATAGGCGGCCACGCCGGCGTCCTCAGCAAAGGCGGGACCCGCATCCGGGCCCAGAACCAGCAACGCCGTTGCCATTGCGTCTGCAAATGCGGCGGACTGACTGATCACAGTAACCGCTGCCAGCGCATGCGATACCGGTCGACCGGTACGGGCGTCTATCGTATGTGAATAGCGCGTCCCTTCGTAGTCAAAAAAGTTACGGTAGTCGCCGGAGGTTGCGACGCCGGTATTCGTCAGTTTCAGCACGGACTGCGGCAGCCGGCGGTCGTCCAGCGGTTTCTCAATGCCGATTGCCCACTCGTCGCCAGTCGCATTCCCCCCGCGCATGCGCAGCTCGCCGCCGATTTCGACCAGGTAATTTTCTATGCCGTGTGTATCCAGCGACTCCGCCAGCCGGTCGACCGCATAGCCTTTCGCCCAGCCCGAAAGATCCAGATAGAGATCTGGCCTGTCTTTGCGCATATCGGGGATCGAGCAACGCGTTTCGAGGTGCCGGTAGCCAACCCCGGTCATTGCAGCGTCAATATCAGCCTGTGAAGGTGGTTCCGTAACCAGACCATCCGGTCCGAACCCCCACAGATTGACCAACGGCCCAATCGTAATATCGAATGCTCCGTCGGTGCGGCGACTTACCGCCAGCGCCTGTTCCACGACATCGCAGAGAGCCGCTGAAACGGAAATCCAGTCAGTTGTCCGGTTGGCATTGAATACCGACAACTCCGAGTGGACCCGGTAAGTGGATGCCAGTTGCTCCACCCGATCCAGGGTGTCGCGAATTTCCCGGCCCAGTGCTTCCTTCGATAAGGTATCCGCTGGTACAACCAGTTTGACGCTGTAGGTAGTTCCCATCGTCGGGCCCGTAAGCTCGTGCTCGGGCAGACGCTTCGCTTCACCGCAGCCAATCTGGGCGAGCACCGGCAGCAGAACGCCGATGCAAATCGTCACTCTCATTGCCGTTCTGCTACTAAAATCATCCCGCAAGATATTGTCCCGCTTCTTTAGCTATCCAGACTGCGCAGTCAGGCGGGGATATTAGCGTACCCGGCCGAATACTCTCCTGCCGATTCCAATCCTTGAGTGGCTCTATTTCTGAGCAGCAAGTATTTTCAAAATACCAGGATGATCCGGTGGGTACTTGTTGGCTCGGAACATCCCATCGGGTGGCACGCCATAATCGGTGTAACGATACTCCCAGACGATGGTGCCATCAGCCGTGACTTCGCGGACCTTCGCTCCGGCACCCTGGTTAATCAGCGTATTGCCGTTCGGTAGTCTTTGCGCCCCCGAAACAAAAAATGAAAAGAATTTTTCTGGTGGTTCCGGATCGTACAACCATACCTTGTCTGTAGGACCGTAAGCCTCACCATCCGCGAGCTGATAGCTTCCATCCTCATGCATCGGCAGGGCGAGCTCCAGCACGGTAGACCAGGGGCGATCCTTGCCGCCGTTGTTGAACATCAACAGATTGCCAGCTCCGTTCAAGCCAGCCCGTATCCATTGCACGTCGTGTTGGCCCCACAGCTCGCGATCCTCTTTGGTACCACGGTTGTAGTTCGCGGGATTGCCCCAGCGATACAGGATGTCACCGCCTTTCCCATAGCGACCACCCGTGTGAGCGGCCGCCTCGTAGGGCGTCACGCCGTGATCAATGATGTAAAACTCGCCGTGAAAGTTTGACGAAAGAATTATCTGGTCAAGCTCGGGGCTGTAATCAATCGCGTTAAAATGTGCCCAGTCCGCGGATATGTTGCCGGTCACAAAGCTGGGCACGTACTTGTTGATATCCCAAAGTTCCGGATGCTCAGCAACGACACCGTAATTCGCCTTGCCCGAATCGAAATCCTGGATCAGGTGATGACGCACACTCCATTCCCAGACGATCTCTGCTTTGTACGGATCGATTTCGATGACACCGTCGTACCAAAAATCACCACCCTCCGGGATTGTTTCCGGATCGCGACCTTGCGATATCGCTTCGTCGGTCGACACACTTTCCCAGGTAATGAGCAAGATGTTGCCATTCGAAAGGCGTGCGAAATCATGGTGGAAAATATAGTCCTTTGATGACAAGTTCAGCTGCCAAACCAGAGTACCGTGTTCATCATATTCCTCCAGGCACCCCGTATAGCCACCCGCCATCGCAAACTTTCTGGAATATCGATTGCTCTCTACAATCCGGTGGCCATTGGGCAGTATTTCCGTCAGCATCGGTGGCTTCAGGTTCACCAGCGTCGCGACAATTTCACCATCGTTGTTGACAAGAAAACTGTCTTTCTCCGTAAACGGCTCGATCAGCGTGTAACCCGGAGCGACTCTTTCAAAATCCGTCTCCACCATCGGACGATCTGCACCGACCGACATTATCCTGACGATCGGCGGCGGCATCTCTTTAACCGGCACGCCCGGAGCATCCTTGAACCCGGGAAACACAAAGGCGGTCTGATTGACTTCGCAAACCGAGCTGATCGTTTTGGTCGACCGGAAAACCGGCTGTCGCTGTTGGGGTTCCGCAGAATCGACTTTTGCAGCAGTGACGCTTGCAACGTCAGGCGTACAAGCGACGAACACGATGACGCTGCTTGCCAGCATCAGGATTATCGGTTTGATATTTCGGGAAACTGTCATGGTGATCCCTCTATTTATTATTGTTCGACGCTCCGTAAGCGTCGTTTATGAGTCCAGCATACGGACATACCACGCATTCGACCAATCGGGGCTCGCAGACCTGCGGCGCACCATTGACTGCTGGCAAATTCGCGTGTTCTGGGGCACGCCTGGAGAGCCGCTTGA
>CAYUOY010000015.1:0-41476 GCA_964446495.1 uncultured Woeseiaceae bacterium
TCGTCGGGCTCATAACCCGAAGGTCGTAGGTTCAAATCCTACCCCCGCTACCAAGAAAACTGAAAACCCGGCTCTGTGCCGGGTTTTTTGTGCCCGGCATCCGCTCATTCGATGGATGAGAAACTCCGCAGATCGGCCTCTTCGAAACACAAGTCGGACGATTCATCCAATGTATTGCGTTGACTGGTTAAAACCGTAGAGAAAAGCAGACGCGCAGATCGTCGATTCTGAAGAATCATGCCCGACGGGCCGCACTGCACTCGGAAGCAGACATTGGGGTAGTATCGAAAAAATCGTCTGCTAATGATCACAAAGCGGCCAGTAGCTAGCGGTTGGTGGGAGAATATCATTGGGTGTATTTAGAGGTCGCACCGATTTCTTTGATCTCTTTTGCACTTCAGTGCCTACCGAAAACATGGTGGATTGTCGTAAAAAACCAAGAAACGCGGTTCGATCCCTCTATTCTCGTGCTACCTTTCAATTCAATGGCGCCCCAGGTGGGCGCCATTTTCGTATGAAGTCGGGAGTCAGCTACGCGATGAGCTCGTCTGGTTCGTGCATCGCGAGGAATTCCTCGGGTGGCAGAGGTTGCGGCAGTGCGAGTATGTAAACGACTCGTTCTTGTACGGCACCCTCGGCATGCAGAGTCTTTGCCGGTACAACTATTTTGTCGCCAGCTTTGACAGGTGTTCTCGAGCCACTCTTCGCGTCAAGAAAGTCAGTTTCACCCTCCATGATGTATGCGTGGACCTCGTCTAAATGCCAATGAACGTGGAGTCCTTCGGATGGACCCGAGACGAATGTGGTTGGCCAGGTACCGTTTTTCTTGACGTCATCGAGAACGTCCGCTTGCGATTCGAAAAAGTCAGGGTATATCTGCAGATTCATCGTGCATCTCCTAAGTTAACGCTATATTTTTTCCGGACATTGAGGCCAAACTCTGGACGTATCCTAACGACTATCACTGGTGTGATAAATGTACGTATACTCATGACTTTCATGCAGAGTACGCACGAATGGATTTTGAGTCTGTCCGTATTTTTGTCGATGTCATGAAGCATGGCAGCTTTGCTGCAGTCGCGCGCCAGCGCGACATGGATCCTTCGTCGATTTCCCGCTCAGTAGCGGGTCTGGAGTCGGAGTTGGGATTCCGATTGTTTCAACGCACGACTCGCAATCTCGCTCCAACCGAAGCGGGCAACGAATATTTCGCTCGCGTGCAGACTCTTATCGGTGAGTTCGACAGAGCTGGCGAGGCCGCCATGGACCTGGTGAGTTTGCCGACCGGGACTTTGCGTGTAACGGCCTGCACGTCTTTCGGACAACGGGTATTGGCACCCATTCTTCCAAAGTTGCGATCCCAGTATCCAAATTTGACCATTGACCTCGTATTGGTGGATCACCATGTTGACATGGTCGAGGACCAGATAGATATTGCCGTAAGGTTTGGTCGCCGGCCGGAAGGCGATTTTGTAGCGAGCAAATTGGTTCCCCGGCGATTCCACGTCTGTGCAAGTCCTGCTTACATCGATAAGTATGGTCAACCGTCGCATCCCAATGATCTTGAAAATCTCGACTGCCTACTGTTTTCAATGCCTGGGTACCGCAGTGCCTGGAAATTTCGCGACACCTTCAACCAGACATTCAAGGTGCCGGTTTCCGGTCATCTGCTCGTGTCGCACGGAGTGACGATGACCGCATGCGCTGTTGCAGGGCTCGGTCCGTCACTATTGCCGGACTGGCTCTGCCGGGATGAGATTGCCGTTGGGTCGCTCATCGATCTGTTTCCCGAGTACGAATGTACAGCGACGGAATTCAATACGGCGGCCTGGTTGATTTATCCGAGCCGTGCCTACTTGCCGACAAAGGTACGCGTATTTGTAGATTTTTTGCGCGCCGAAATTTCAGGACCGGCCTGACAGGCTATGCGGCGATCAACGCAACATCGAATTTCGCGATCCGCTCCAAGGGTGTATCTAGGGGTCGAATCGATTTCTTTGATCTCTTTTGCACTTCAGTGCCTACCGAAAACATGGTGGGTTGTCGTAAAAAACCAAGAAACTCGGTTCGCCCCCTTTATTCTCGGTGCCGGGTTCATAAACTTAGATAGCTGTTAGCGGGAGGTCGAGCGTCGCGAGGGGTTCTGGAGACCTTGCTAACGTACAAAGCGCGCCCCCGTTTCCAACAAGAAAAAACTATCCCTTGCCGGCGGCGTTTTCGCGTTTTTCGCGTAGTTTCTCTTGCGGCGCTGGTTTCGCGAAGATGCGAATCTATGCCCCAATACCTCCGATAGAGTGTTGCCTGCAGGCTACATATGGTTTAGGCTCATCAATGAGATTCAGGGTATATGAAACCAGCGAGGGGCGAGTTCCGTACCTCGACTGGTTTAGCGGGCTGGACAGTACGCTTCGCCGAGCGGTGCAGCGCCGGCTTCGTGCAATTGAGGACAACGACCACTTTGGCAAGAGAAAGAATCTACGTGGCGGTTTGCACGAGCTTAAGTTTCGCCAGGTCATACGTATCTACTTTACGGAATTTGACGGGCAAATCGTGCTACTTTTAGGCGGTTCCGGAAAGCAGGATCAGGACCGTGAAATTGCAAAGGCGCGCGCTCGACTGAAGGAATTTGAAGGACGAACCAGGTGAGTAAGAACACAGCTACCAGCAGAGCATTGAAGATCAAGGATCAACTGTACGAGGATCTCAAGGATCCCGCGTACGCGTCTGCCTATATCAATGAAGCGTTTCTGGATGGGGATGAGACCGTACTGAAGACGGCTTTGGCTGATGTCATTAGAGCAAAAGGCGTGGCGGCTGTTGCACGAAAGGCCGGGATTAATCGCGTTACCGTATACAAAACTTTGAAGCCTGATACTGAGTCGTCGTTCACGACGATGCATGCTCTGCTCAAGGCCTGCAACGTTAGCTTGCAGGTGCTACCAACCGAACCGCGATCAGGGAAACGAGTGTGATGGGCCCTAATATTATTGAGGAATTTCCCACGTTGAATCGAAGTCTTTGTTGCCCGGTTGGCAATCGTAATTCCGGTCGGTCGCTGAGCGGAAATGCTCAACAACCAACAACTCCGACACCGGGTGCCACTGTTGATGATGCAGAAGCTCTGGAAACAGCCACTGACAATGGAAAGAGTTTGTTCAGCCCTGGTACGGCGTTTCTTTGTCACCCCAAAAAAGACCCGACGAGTCTTTCAATTGAGGCTGGCGCGATGAAGTACCTGGGAAAGAGGAGTCACTGATGTCTCGGTCCCCTTATTGTTTACGGCTGCACTCGCGACGCAGCGCGCTGCGGCTGCTTGCGCTCGCCGGTGCCGGTGCGCTGTCGAGGCCTTCTTTTGGCGCGGAACCGCGCCGGGTCGTGGACTTTCACAGCCACTTCTGGTCCCGCGAATACCTGGACAGCCTGCGGGCCTCCGCCGACATAGACACGAGCACCGGAGATGACGGCAACGTGCGAATTCACTACCCCGGGAACACGACGATCATCGTTCGCGGTCATTTTGACCTCGATTACCGGGAGCAGGTACTCGACGAGCACGGTATCGATATGCAGGTGCTGAGTTTTTCGAATCCCGGTACGCACGTGCAACCGCCCGCGCAAGCCGTGGTCGGAGCCAGACTCATAAACGACGCACTGGCGGCCGTCGTCGCTGAACGCCCGCAACGCTTTCGTGCGCTGGCGACTTTGCCGCTAAACGATGCCAACGCTTCGGCCCGCGAGCTCGAGCGCGCCGTACGAGAACTCGGGTTTCAGGGTGCCATGGTGCTCAGTAATGTCGGCGGGGTTCCGCTGGACGATCCGAGGTTCCTGCCCGTCTACGAGAAAGCTGACGAGCTTGGTGCAATCCTGTACATCCATCCCACGTACCCTGTCGCAACGGAAGGAATGACGGACTATCGATTGACGGCACTCATCGGATTTCCCACTGATACAACTGTCACGGCCGCTCGCCTGGTCTACAGCGGGATCGTCGAGAAATTTCCTCGTATCCGCTGGGTTCTGGCCAACCTGGGCGGAACAATCCCGTTTCTCGCCGAGCGCCTCGACCGCGGCTATGAGGCCTTCGAGGAATGCCGTGCCCACATCACGAGGCCACCGAGCGAGTTTCTTCGCAACTTCTTCTACGACACCGTGAACTTCGATCCCAATGCACTTCGGATGGCCGCGGATTTTGCGGGATTCGATCACCTTCTTGCAGGAAGCGACTATCCTCAGAAAATCGGTGACCTCAAAAAGATGACGACGAGCATCGATGCGATGGGAGCGACGACGGCGGAAACAGACGCCGTCCTGGGAGGGAACGCCTCCGTTCTCCTCGATCTGTAAGGGTTGAAAGCATAAATGGGGTCAGAGTAAAAACTCAAATATTCATTTTCGGGTTTGGCAATCGCCGCAATCGCGCATAAGTTGGGTAACCAGAGAAATGTAAAGAATATTTGACATTATGCGAAGGTAGCCTTATTCTTCGATGTCAATAAATTTTAACATTGAAGAGCTCATAATTATGTCATTTCAAGAAAAATCTGCATGGGTAATGTCACTTTCGCTCTTATTGGGAGGTGTTTTCTATTTTGGCGTCGTAGCCGCAATGTCAGCTGAAATCGGCCAGTTGGCACAACCCATCCTGACGGTCGTCACCGTCTATACGTTGATCCTTATCGTCATTGCGATCGTTGGTCACATTGCCATAGCCATTTTGGCGCCGAAGGATGCTAACGCGCCGCTGGACGAACGGGAGCGGCGAATTTTTGACCGAGCGGGTCACGCTTCAAGTTACGTATTTGGGGCCGGTGTGGTGTTGTCGCTCGGACTTTATCTCTTCTCCCATAGCGGCGACGTTCTCTTCTACAGCATTTTCGCCAGCCTCATGATCGGTCAGCTGGCGGAGTACGCCATACGGATTTTCTTTTACCGCGCGGCGATCTAGGCAGTGGTTCGCCGACCTCCAATTTCTAACCGTGTACGCGAGCTGCGGGATCGACATGGTTCCATGACTCAGGCGGAGTTAGGTGACGCTATCGGCGTTACGCGTCAAACCGTAATTGCGATAGAACAAGGTCGTTACTCACCGTCGCTCGAAAGTGCATTCAGAATCGCGCGGCTCTTCGGTGTTGGCCTCGAAGACGTATTCAGTTGGGACGAGTAAGCTGGTCTCAGGCAGTTTGGATGTATCAATTCCTGGACCGCGAACGTAAGGAACCGTGAGGGAAAACGTGCTGAAATGGGTGGCCGTTGTCATTGAGTTCGTCGGTCTATCGATGATTGAGATCGAGCTCGACTTTCCGGTGTCGTCGGTACGGCTCAAAACGACCTTCGAAGAATTGTTCAACGAAGCGGGTAGTGGCCAAATTCCTCCACCGCATCGACCATAGCCAGGACGTTTTCAGGCGGAACATCATCCATCACGGTGTGTACGGCGCTGATCATGCAACCACCTCCAGGGCCCAGGATCTCCATTACACGCCGTACTTCTTCACGCACGTCTTTTACAGTGCCAAACGGGAGGATTCGATGCGCATCGATACCTCCACAAAATACGATGTTTTTTCCGAATCGTTGCTTGAGTGAGGGGAGGTCAGACATGCACCGCCCGGAGGTTTGAATGGGATTCAGAATGTCCACGCCGATTTCGATAAAGTCCTCGATCAATGGAGCGACATCACCACAAGAGTGAAAAAGCACCTTGGCCTTCGTCCGGGCTTTGATAAAACTAATAAAGTCGGCATGAATTGGCTTGAGTATCTCGCGATACATCTTCGGTGAAATGAGGAGACTGTTCTGAGTGCCTAAATCATCGCCGATTTTTATGATATCAACGTTGGCTCCGAGCTCTTTCAGGAATCGCTCCATCAACCGTTTGCAGTACACCGCGATTCTTTCTATCAGGGTACGAGCGAAATCCGGGTCCCTGGCCATATTCATCAGGAATGCTTCCATTCCCTGCATGGCAATAGCTCGTTCAAAAGGAAACAGGAGCCAGGGCGTTGCCAGGATTGCATACTGGTTCTCGTCAGCCAGACGGCTGGAACATTCACGCACATGGGCAATGCGGCTTGGATCACTCATGTCGGGCCAGCCCGGATAGGACTCGAGCTCTTCGATGGTTCGAGCTTCCGCAAGAGGATGGATGCTGGGAAACCAGTCTCCCGGGGTGATTTCTGTCTGGCCGCTACCCCAGGAGTCGATGCAATTGGTGTGCGGGGCTCGCTCGCGGTTCCACTTTCTTATTTTTTCAGGTTCCAGGTCCAGGACACCGCGAGCATCACTGTGCAGTCGGTGCATCGTATCTTCATCTATCTCTGCCGTTCCCAGTTCAGGCCAATTGTAGATGTAGTTGTCTGGAGCTTGCACTCCAATCATTTTCTTGAGTGCCCTGTAAGGCTTCATCTTCATGCCCGTGGCATTGCTGACCCCGATGATGAGCGGAACACGATCGGGTTGTTCGTGACTGATGGCGGTCAGCACGCGCTCCCGGGAAGTCATTGGCATTCTTCACCTCCTGTAAAGTGACGCGCGACAGCGAGCCTCGTACGCGAAATGGATCAGACGTAGAATATCCGGCAAAGTTTACTCGGCGAAGTGGGCCTCGCCTATCCGCAAATCTACGGATGCTGTCTGATGTTGGCCATCCTCCCTGCTTTCCCGTCGCGGCGTGGCGGCATTGAGGCAGGCCGCTACCAGCGGGGCGCAGAATTACCTCACCGACTATATGGAGCAGGAGAAGCGTGAGCGCTGGTTCAAGAAACCTGGCCGGTGAGGTATTCTTGAATTTATCGAATAGTCTGACCAGGCATGGACGAGAAGTCACCATGAAGAAATCACTAAAAGCGGGCATCGTTTTGATCGCACTACATGCAGGCGTTGCTGCAATGGCTAACCCGGCACCGCCAAAATTGATCCTGCAAATTACCGTTGATCAGTTGCGCGGTGATCTGCCGGCGCGCTATCTAGCGCAGATGCGTGATGGTGGCTTTCGCTATCTGCTGGAGGAGGGCGTCGTCTTCAAAGACGCCCGTCACGGTCATGCGAATACGGAAACAGTTGTCGGCCATACCACACTGGCGACCGGTGCCGATCCGGCTGAGCACGGCATGGTGGCAAACGTATGGTTCGATCGCGAGACTGAAATGCTGGCCTACAATATCGAGGATCCACGCTACGCCATACTGACAGCCGGCGCCGATGTGGACGAGGCCACGGAAGTGGATTTGACGCAAAAAATCGCCTCGACCGATGGACGTTCACCCGCCAACATCCTGGTGACAACGTTTAGCGACGAGTTGGCGTTGCATTCGAACGGCAAGGCGAAAATATTCGGTGTGTCGGTCAAAGATCGTGGCGCGGTGACATTGGCGGGCCATGTCGGCAAAGCGTTCTGGTATTCCAAATCGGTCAACAGGTTTATCACCAGTTCCTATTACTACGACAGCTACCCGTCGTGGGTGGACGCGTGGAACGATCAGGACGTTCCGCGAAATTACTCGGAAACGTCCTGGGTTTTGTTGAACGAAGCTTCCACCTATGTGCATGCTACCGAGGATAATCAGCCCTGGGAAATGGACTTCGGCGGATTCGGCCGAATATTTCCGCATGAGTACGGACCAGCGGACGATGACTACTTTGGCAATTTTCTGACGTTCAGCCCCGCCGGTGACGAGCTGACACTCGATTTTGCCATGGCGTTGATCGAGGCCAAGAAACTTGGGGCCGACGACGTCACGGATTTTCTTGCCGTCAGTTTTTCGTCGACAGACTATGTAGGGCATATATTCGGGCCGTCGAGTCTCGAGGCCGAGGACAACCTGCTGCGTCTGGATCGTACGCTGGCGAAACTGTTCGACTACATCGATCAGCAAATCGGCCTCGAGAATACACTGATCGTCTTGTCGGCCGACCACGGCGGTCCGGAGGCGCCTGGATACTGGCAATCGTTTGGCATCGATGCCGGCTTCGTGACGCCTGATCAGTGGGAGCAAGCACCGTCCATCGCCGCGCTGAAGAAAAAGTTCGGCATCGGACAGGAACTCATCAAGTCGTTTTTTCCACCCTATCTATATCTTGATCGAGAGGTGATTCGGGACAAGGGCCTGGATCAGGGCGAAGTGGAACAGGCAGTTGCCGATGAGTTGATGAGTCTCAAGGGCGTCGCGTTGGCGGTTTCGGCCACCGCACTACTGGAAAATCGCCTGCCCGACACCTATCTGAATCGTGCGGCGTTGCGTAACTTCAACGCCAAGCGCTCCGGTGACATCCTGATTCTGTTTCAGCCGCACTATTCCATCAATGGTTTTGAAGGCGAGACCGTAGCTGCCAATCATGGCGGTCCGTGGCGTTACGATACCTTCGTCCCGATCATTTTCGTGGGTCACGGTCTAAAGCCCGTGGATGTGTATCGGCCAGTGGAAACCGTGGACGTTGCGCGAACGCTGGCGGCCTACATCGGCACTAAACCACCCTCGGGCGTCAGCGGCAAGGTGCTGGAAGAAATTGTCGGCCAACGCGGTTACTGACATTTCACAATTCAATAGCGAGAATGGCGGTTAATAATTCTTCATGATGACTATCTTGTATCTGCTGGCCACTTTCGCGCTGCTGGTGGGCACTGCCGCCATTTTCATGGCGTTGATAAAGCCATTCCCCGTCCAATGGCTTTATTACCACTACTTTATTCGAAAACCGGCGGTCTGGACCATTTTCGCAAGCTCCCTGCTTTGGGTGGTCTGGCTGGCTGTTGATACAGGTACTTTTCGGTCGGCTGCAATAATTCCCCTGGGCCTGATGGGCTTAGCCGTTGTACTTGCTTACCGGATGCATCAGGAAGCAGCCTTTCGAGCCGTCGACTTTCCTGCGATGTCCGATGATCCGATCCGGCTTCCGATCGCAGATGACATGATGCTGGCCATCATTGAATACGGTGGAGTTACAAAAGCTTATCCGCTGGACTATGTGATTCATCATCACATTGTCAATGACCAGTTTGGAGATCGCATCGTCGCTCTCACCTACTGCGCGATGTGCCATAGCGTCATCCCGTTTGACGTGACGGAAATCGGGCCGTTGTTCGTGGCATCCTTCAAGAATGCGAACATGATCGTGGCGGACAGGCGAACCAGGACTTTTTTCCAACAGGCTAGCTTCGATTCGGTTATTGGCCCACTCCATCCGCACGCGCTGAACATGATTCCTTTTCAGATTCTTCCGTGGGGCGACGTCAAGCTACTAGAGTCACTGCCACAGGTTTGCCAGGTCGATCTAAATGATTTTCGGGAGTTTCAGTTGCCTGTCCCGGGTGTGTGGAAGATGATCATGGCAAGTGAGGCAACACCCGGGCTGCCCTCGAAAGATCGCGACAGGTCCTTTCCGGCAAGAACTCGGGTGATAGGGGTAGTCGATCGAATTGCCAGTCCACCAGTGGCGTATCTCAAGAACGAGCTGACGCAGAAAGGTGTTGTCAGGAACAAAGCACTTGATGTCGTCTTCGTGGCACAAAACGATGCGGTCAACGCGTTCAAAGGCAACATCCTGGGCAATCCGGTTGATCTGACCATCAATCCAGACGGCAGCCTTGCCGACAGCCTCAGTGGAACAGTCTGGGATGCGCGTGGCTGCTACCGAAGCGGCAAGTTGGAGTCCAGTCTGGAAACGGTCGCAATTTCGGACGAGTACTGGTTCTCGTGGCAGGCGTTTCATCCCGGCAGCCAACTCATTCGCCTGCAGTGAACCGAGGTCGCGGAATACGCCTGACGAATCGTCGTAGTGGAACGGTTCTTGCGGCTTTGAGCTAGTTTACTCGGCTTTTCCAATTTCCTGGTAGTACCTCAATGCGCCCGGGTGAACAGGAGCGGTCAGGCCTTCCAGAAATTTGTCATCCGACAATGCGCTGATATCGGCATTGAATTCAGCCAATGATTCGAGATTCTCAAAGACGGTTTTTGTCACAACGTATACAACGTCGTCAGATACATTCGCTGACGCGAGCAGCGTAGCATTGACTCCGACCGTCTCAATGCCGACTTCGTTGTCAGCCATTGGATAGAGTCCTGATGGAATCACCATTCTGGAATAATAGGGATTTGCAGAGACTAATTTATCGATGTTCGTCAGAGGGATTATGCGAGCTCCGCGAACCGAGAAGGTGGCAAACTTCAATTCCGTGTTCGGATGACCGGCTGTCAGGAAAAACGCATCCAGTTCGCCCCGCATGAATTTGGCCAATCTGTCATCCACGCTTTCCTGGCGTGCCTGAATCTCGTTCTTCCAGTCGATTCCTGCAGCGCCAAGTGCATCAATGGCATTTCGCCGTGTACCAGAGCCAGACGGACCGAGATCGACGATTTTCCCTCTAAGATCGTTGATCGATCGAATATCGGTGTCTCCCCCGACTACGAGGGTCACAGCTTCGGCATAAATACTGAATACGGCACGCAAGTCGTTCTGCGGTCCTTCGTCGCTCCAATCACCCACGCCTTTTACCGCTTGATATTGAACATCCGTCTGAGCAATACCAAATTGAGTTTCGCCCGCGGCGATCGCGCGAATATTGGCCGTTGAACCGGGGCTTACGTCGTATTTAAGCTGGAACCCGTTTATCGTTCGATTCTCATTTACGATTCTCACGATTGCAGCGCCGACATTCTGATAGTTTCCCGAAATGCTACCCGTACCAATGCTATATGCCGGGATCTTGTCCTTTGAACATGAAGCAATCAGAAATGCCAGTGAGACGATCTGGCAGACGAGCAATCCCTTTTTTGCGTAGCTTGCAGCACTCATTTAATGGACATCCTTTGACAGCGCTTTATTGGGGAGGACCTCGCGGCCGTTGACTTGAGGCACGTGAACAATGTTACCTCGCTAACGGCAGTATAACCGCTTCGGCCGACGCCACACGGGCCAAAGGTATTGCGGCCATTGCCCGGAAAGCTGGCATCAATCGCACTACTGTGTATCAAACGCTTAAGCTTGGTACCGATTCTTCGGTCACGACGATGCACGCTTTGCTCTATGCCTGTACCGTTGGTCTGCACGTGCTTCTGACCGAACTGCGCTCAGCAGAACGGGAGTGCCAGGAGGTAGCTTAGACGTGCTCGCTGAGGAACCGTAGGAACAGCATAAATCAAGCCCCGCTACCAGAACCAGAACACCCGGCCGAGTGCCGGGTGACCTCGTTCTAGCTGCCTGACCGGTTCAAGCTTGCTCGTGGTTTTCGCTGCTATCGTCTTTATCACCATCGCGGCGATTTTCCTGCTTGCAATCGCGTTTGTCCTTACCGAGCAGACCTTCTTCCTGGCGGCAGTCCTGCTTGCCGCCGCGATTATCCTGGCGACCATCCTGTCGATCGTCACGCCTCTCCTTGCGAGGATTGTCAGCCACGATCAAGTCCGCATCGTTGGCGGAAATTGAGTCAGCAGAAATGCTGTCGCCCGCGAGAGCGGCGTAGCTCAGACAACTGAAAAAACCTAGTGCCAATAGTCGAAGAATCATTCTGGTACTCCCATAAATTGAATTGTATAGATACGTCGATCCATATGATTCTCGGGCGTTTTCGCTTCAAGCCCGGAGCAGATTCGGGCCGGGCACGGAAAATAAGCCTTTGTAGAAAAACCTGGCGACGGCGAATTTCTTGCGAAATTCAGTTCGCAGTATACGCCGTCCGTTAGCGGCAGGCCGAAATACGAGAAAATGGCGGCGGACAGGCGGACTTCATGAATAGGCTCGGCTAGATACCTGACCAGGGATCCCCGAGACTTGCTCTATTGTACGGGTCGGTATGGACTGGCTGCACGGACTCGAGTTCTATCGCCTCGACTTCGCCCATCCACACGTTGCGACCACACTGATCGGTGAATACCCGTGGCGGGGGTCTGAGAAGGCGTATGGTATCGCCTGATTTGTCCTCTAATTTGGTGCTCATTCGCTCTCGCTCCACTACTCCAATCCAGTCGAAAGCGTACTGTTCATTTACATAACAAAGTGTGAGCCTGGTCAAGAATCGAGCGAATCGCTAACGAAGGCATTTTGTTACGGCTAACTACGCCCGGCAAATTCGCGCTGCCGGACATGGCGAAGTAACCAGGTAATTTCCGCGCCGAACAGATACGGAGGTTTGTCCTTGTGCAAGTTATTGTTTCGCGGTTCCTTGTGACCTTCAAAAGTTTCCCCCGTGGAGCGGGTCACTAGTTGAGCATTGACGGCGTCTAGAATAAAATGAAACGGGCATCAAGTCGGCAATAGATTGATGCTAACTTGTGGGCCGTTTTCAGTCGATATACTGGGTGCGGCTTCCCAATTTCTACCCACATGACGTGGAAAGGTGCGGCTCGAATGACAGCGCGTGATGTGATTTTGAAGTTGAAGAAACGGATGGGCCGTTCAATCATCGGTCAGGAGCAGGTGGTCGAACGATTGCTCCTTACTTTGCTTTGCAACGGCAACCTGTTGCTTGAGGGTCTACCCGGCCTGGCCAAGACGCGAGCCGTCAAGAGTCTGGCATCAAACCTGGAAACGGAATTCAGTCGTATTCAGTTTACCCCGGATTTACTGCCCTCGGACATCACCGGTGCGGAGATGTATCTGGGAGAAGACGCCAAAGACCGGTTCGAGTTCCAACCGGGCCCGATATTTGCGAATATTGTTCTCGCAGACGAAGTCAACCGGGCCCCGGCCAAGGTCCAGGCGGCGTTGCTGGAAGCCATGGAAGAAAGGCAGATTACCGTCGCCACTACCACCCATTTGTTGCCGCCACTCTTTATGGTGATGGCCACCCAAAACCCGATTGAACAGGAAGGCACCTATCCACTGCCAGAGGCGCAGATGGACCGGTTCCTGATGCATGTGTTTATCTCGTATCCGGACGACGAATCTGAGCGGGACGTGATGCGTTTGGTACGAGGTGAAGAAATCGGCAGCCAAAAACCGACTACCAATAGCGAAGGGAGAACGGCCGACAGCCCGATACCACAAAGTGCCATATTTGAGGCGCGAACCGAGATAACGGCGATCGAAATTTCACCGTCCATGGAAGACTACATTGTCGCACTTGTCGCCGCGACACGTCGGCCAACAGAGTTGGATGGGGACCTGGCCAGGTACATACAGGTTGGCGTCAGTCCACGAGGCTCGATCGCGCTGGACAAGACCTCGCGTGCGCATGCATGGCTTCGAGGTCGAGACCGCGTCACGCCGGATGACATCCGTGCGGTCATAAATGATTGCCTCAGGCATCGCATTATTCTTACCTATGAGGCCCAAGCCGATGGCCTGACAACCGATGACGTGATTTCAAAGGTAGTCAAACTGGTGGCCGTTGCCTGAGAGGCCGGACAATGGACTGGAGCAGGATCAAGAGGAAAAAGGCCAAGGCTGGCAAACCGCCCGGTGTCTATACAAATCTTGATGACTTAATACGCATTCAGTTTAAAGCTCGAAACTTTTCCTTTCTGCCCGAGCAGCCGGTTAGCAGTATTCTGTCCGGACGTTATGCCTCGCGACTTCGCGGCCGCGGCCTCAACTTTGAAGAGATTCGGCGATACCTGCCTGGCGATGACATTCGTACTATGGACTGGAAAGTAACGGCGCGGACACGAAGCCCGCATGTTCGTGTCTATACGGAAGAAAAGGATCGCGCTGTGGTGCTGATTGTGGATCAGCGAATCAATATGTTTTTTGGTACCCGCGATAAATTGAAGTCGGTCACGGCGGCGGAACTAGCGGCACTCGGTGCATGGCGCGCCGTGGATGTGGGCGATCGTGTCGGTGCGATCGTTTTTAACGATTCGGAAATGGTCGATATCAAACCACAGAGAAGCACGAAAACGGTCATGTCGATTTTGGGCTCTCTGGTAAGAATGAATCACGCGCTACGAGCCGCTACTCAAGTCGAGCCAGATGCGACGATGTTGAATCGTGCCTTGGAGAAAGCACTGCAATTGGTACCGCACGATGCGTTGGTCGTGCTGATTAGTGACTATTTTGGCGTGGACGAAAGAACGGAGCAACTCACAGCGCGTATGGCTCAGCACAATGACGTTCTTGCCTTGCTGGTCCATGATCCCATTCGCCTGCGTCCTGCAGAACAACAGGTGACCGTGTCTGATGGGATATTGCAGATGGAAATCGATTTCGGGGACAAAAAGGTACGAGAGAAGGTGACCGAAAACTACTATGAAGAACAACAAAGTATTACTCACTTTCTGAATCGACTTGCGGCACCCTTGTTGATGGTCAGCAATGAAGGGGACGTCGTTGACCAGGTAAGGCGACTGCTTGGCGCGCCGGGTCGGATGAGTTGATCGATGCCGGATGATCGATCCAGTCTGAGCAATCTTCGGGATATCGTAATTCCCGAGCCACCTCCTGTATGGCCGTTGGCGCCGGGTGCATGGATCATCCTCGGCATCGTACTGGCGTTCGTTTTTTTTCTCGTATGGCGCATACACGTTCAGCGCAGACGTAACGCCTACCGCAAAGCAGGACTGCGGCTGCTTTCCAGCGCAAGAACAATGCACGACGTCGCCATTGTTTTGAAACGCGTGGCGCTGGCCGTGTTTCCCCGCGAACAGGTCGCCTCGCTGTACGGAGACGCGTGGGTGGTTTTTCTAAACATGACTTACCCTAAAATGAATTTCGAGATGCTGGTGGCTTGCGATGAACATGCTGTCCCGGATAATAATCTCATTGCTATGGCGAGCGCATGGATTCGGCACCACCGTGTTCCGCACTCCGGCGACGGTGAGTCAGGTTGATCGTGCTCTCACATCCATGGCTGTTGGTGCTGATTTTCCTGCCGCCGCTAGTGCGCCTGGTTTCGCCACCGTATCGTGAGTCGCGTCAGGCGATTCGGGTGCCATGGTTTCAGCGAATGTCGAAGGTGCTGCAACAGCAACCATCGTCGGGTGCTGTGATACCGAAGGCGAGTAAATGGCAATTGGGTGTTTCCTGGCTGCTGTGGATGCTCATCGTGCTGGCATTGGCGCGCCCCCAGTTTCTGGAACCACCGATTAGTCATGTGCTGCCAACACGCGACCTTATGTTGCTGGTTGATCTTTCGGGATCGATGGATGCGCGGGACTTTACCGATTCACGTGGCGACAGGGTGGATAGATTGACCGCGGTCAAGGGAGTGTTAGACGATTTTCTGACCCGTCGTGAGGGCGACCGAGTGGGTTTGATCGTGTTTGGCAATGCGGCGTTTGTCCAGGTTCCGTTCACTCAGGACCTGGAGGCGACGCGGCTGCTACTGGATGAAACGGCCGTGCGTATGGCGGGTCCTCGAACGGCATTTGGTGATGCGATCGGGCTTGGCATCACCTTGTTCGAACGTAGTGAAGTTGAGCACCGTGTCATGATTGCTTTGACGGACGGTAACGATACGGGCAGCAAAGTTCCACCGCCGCAGGCCGCGAAAATCGCCAGGGACAATGACATAGTGATTCATGTCATCGGGGTCGGTGACCCGACCACGACGGGTGAAGAAAAGTTGGACGAAGCAGCGTTGAAATCCGTTGCCTCGACAACGGGCGGCCGTTACTTTCATGCCGATGATCGCAATGAACTGGAGGAAATCTATGCGGAACTGGACAGGATTGGTACACGACCGGTAGAGGCCGAGACCTACAGACCGCGCGTGGATCTTTTCCACTGGCCGCTGGCAGGGTTCATGTTGCTTGGACTAATGTCTCATATGGGTCTGTTGGTGAAACGTCACCAGGAAGAAAGGCAGGCCAGTCGTGGATGAATTTCATTTTCTGCGGCCATATTGGTTGCTCGTGATGTTGCCTGCAGTACTTATTTGGTGGGCGTTGTGGAAACGCCAGGACCGAATGACCTTGTGGCGCCAGATAGTAGACCCGCATCTGATAGAGGATCTGCTCATCGGTGAGTCAGGTCGCGGCGGGCTGCGGCCAGTTCAGCTATTGCTCATGGTTTGGTTGCTGACCGCAGTAGCGCTGGCAGGACCCTCCTGGCGTACGGAGCCGTCTCCGTTTTCTGACGATGAAGCGGGATTGGTGCTGCTCCTCAAAGTTAACGGCACCATGTTGGCAAGTGATGTTCAGCCGACGCGGCTGGAACGTGCGAAACAGAAAATTCATGATTTGCTGGAACACAGGGAAGGATCCTCGACCGGTCTCATCGTCTACAGCGGCAGCGCGCACCTGGTGATGCCGTTGACCCGGGATGATCGGATTATCAATACGATGCTGGAAGATCTGACGCCGGACCTGATGCCGGTAGATGGGGATGCGCTGGCCGAAGCGGTGCAATTGGCGGAGCAGATGCTGCATGAAAGTGGCGCGCCTGGTTCGGCGCTGGTGATTGCCGACAACGTGTCTGCGGTGCAAACGCAGCTGTTGGCGAGCGTCGGGCCGACATTGCCAGTGCAGTTTCTCTCGGTGCAGGCGACCTCTGCGCCGATTGACAGCGGCATGCAGAGTGCGGCGTTGAAGTTGGGTGCAACAGTAGAGCGCCTCACGGTTGATCCCGGGGACGTTGAGTCGATAGCGAGGCGTGCACAATTCCGATTCAGGGATGTATCGGCAGCAAAGGACGGGAGTCGCTGGCAGGACGCCGGATACTCACTGGTTCCGTTTCTCGCATTGTTGGTCTTGATGTGGTCGCGACGAGGATGGTTCGTGACATGAAGAAGAAATCAGCTTCACCGGAAGCGTGGGTCAGTCTGGGGATCGTCATCGCGATAGCCGTTGCTGGCTCTCTGTTTGTAGCCGACAAAGTAACGGTATTGACGCCTGATCAGAAAGCATTCGCCCTTTTTAAACAAGGAGCGTTTGAAGCAGCAGCAGTCCGTTTCGCTGACCCGATGTGGAATGGCGTGGCGTTATTTCGACAAGGGGAGTTCGAACAGGCGGCCGGGATGTTCGCAGGTATGGATACGGCCGCTGCCGCGTTCAACCAGGGTAATTCGTTGCTCATGATGGGGCAATATGAGGTAGCTGCCGCGCGATATTCGCGTGCCCTCGAACTGAGACCCGAATGGGATGATGCGAGCATCAATCGCGATATTGCGTTGGCGAGAGCCGCACTGTTAAAGCGCGAAGGCGGCGACATGACTGGCGGCATGTTGGGTGCGGATGACATCGTGTTTACCACCGGACAGACATCGCCGGGTGCCGGAGAAGAGCAAACCGACGGCGGTGACGCAAGAAGCGACGAGGAACTGCGAGCTATCTGGTTGCGGCAGGTGCAAACGAAGCCGGCAGATTTTCTGGCGGCAAAATTTGCCTATCAGCACGCGATGCGTTTGGTAACGGAAAGTGAGCAGGGGGCGGCGCAGTGAAAAAGCATGCCACCGCCATTTTGTTGTCACTTTTTTTTGGGTCGCTGGGCAGCACCTTTGTTCTAGCCGCAGGGGATGTCGTGCTGCGCTCCGCGATGATGCCAGAAAAGGCGTGGGTCGGGCAGAAAGTTGTCCTGAATATCGACGTACTGGCCAAAGACGGTTGGGCGCAACTCCGCAAGGGTGCTGATCTGGAAGTAGACGGCGCCTATCTGCTGGACCTGGAGAGTCAGGGAACGCGGCTTAGTGAAACCATCGATGGCGATGACTATACCGGGCAACGCTACAGTTTCATGCTGTTCGCCCAACGTGAAGGGAAACTCACTGTCCCGTCAGTACCGGTTGAGGTAGCAATCACAACGTGGGGGGTGAATGGCGGCACCCGTGTTGAGCGAATGAATTCGCCATCAGTTGATTTGGTTGCACGTATACCGCCTGGTGCGGAAAACACGCACGGTCTGATCAGTACTGAAAGTCTTACAGCAAACCAGAGCTGGGAGCCCGAGGCGGAAACCGCGGCGGTTGGTGATGCCATAAAACGCCGTATTGTTCTACGTGCGAAAGATGTCTCCGGAATGGCATTTTCACCCACCGTTTTCGACCCCATCGACGATATCGGCGTCTACCCGGGAGAGCCGTCCGTCGAGGATAAATTTGAGCGCGGAGATCTGAGTGGGGAGCGATTGGAAACGGTGACCTATGTCTTTGAGCGTGCCGGTTATTTCGAGATTCCGGATGTCGAAATAACGTGGTGGAATACGGCAGCCGGAGAACTCCAGCAGATAGTTCTGCCGGGATTGGGTTTGGAGGTAACGGGTGAGTTGCTTGCCCAGGCGGCGGTATCGGCAAGGGAACAACAGCAGAGCGACGAACGTACCCCGTGGGTAGCACTTGGAATGACGACGCTCGTCATTGTCCTCCTGATACTTTTCGGTGGTCGACTTCTGGCGGCCTGGAAAGCCTGGAGAAAGGCCGAAAACGAATCGGAAGCGGCGTATTTTCGGCGCGTTCGGCGATCGGCTCAGTCTGGCAATGCAGCCGCGGTTCTGCGAGACACAATGCGTTGGCTGGACCGGATTGACGATCAGTCTATGCCCGCACGACTTGATCTATTCTTGTGCCGCTATGGAGACGCTGCCGCGCGAGCCCCCATCACCGACGCAAGCAAGACAGGTAGCAGGACGTTCTTCCGAAATCTGGTGGCAGCCCGGAAACGTTGGCGGAGAACTCAGGCTGAAGACGAACGAGCCCACGATCCATTGCCGAATCTGAATGGCTAAGAAGCCTCTGATTGATTCTGACAGAGGGAAACAGGGTATGGGAGTTTGGATTTGCGAGGTCGCGCGTCAGGTCGCGCTCCTACAAGGAATTCTGGTAGGAGCGCGACCTGACGCGCGACCCCGTCAAAACAGATTCCAACAGACATCAAAAATTTGTCGAAACAAGATATCAGTTTTAGAATAGATTAGAGACTGCCTTGAATCCAGATATTCCGGCGCCCAATCTGCTGCCGCAGAATCAATCACCGGCTCCCTGATCGTCGCAGATTCCTTATTGATCAGATTCCGGATGATTCTCGTAGTAACTTTCAAGCGTCCCGTCGAATTGCAGGGAACGATAAAATGCGTCGGGATCACAGATCGGAAAAAGCATCTCCGCGTCATCGGTACGGGTCCATTTCAAACGCTTGACGACAGGGCGATCATAAAACGTTGGATCGTACAGCGTCGCTTCCATTAGCAAGTCGTTGGCGTCGTCCAGCCACAACCTTTCGACGATTCTGGCATTGCTTGAAATCGGTTCTATTTTTTGCGTGAGTACCGATGCCGCCAGGTTGCGCGTGTCGATCACCAGTGTCGACCCGTCCCAGGCGGCGATGGATTCTCCCATCTCACTGTGCTCCCGGTCGGTGCTGTGCTCCTCTCTGTCAAGCCAGATACGCCTCACGCTGTTGCTGTTGGCATAAAGAATCGTCAGGCGATTGGTGGTTGCCAGAATTTCCATATTTCCGCGCCGGGCTTGTCGGCGCATGGGGCCTGCTGACACGCAGCGCAATAGCGGATCATAGGCGCCTTTCTGATATTCCTCGTGGCGTGCTTTTCCGGCGGCGTTCAGATGTGGATTGGCGCGACCGATCGGGCCGAGGACGATCGAACGTTTCCATACGCCGGTTAAATCAACCGGCGCAATTTCAGCCGGTGGTTTTGATTTCCAGGCGTCCGCTGAGGTTCGGCTGGCCGAAAATGTTTCAGCATCCAGCTCCGCATAGTTGCTGAACCCTTCTATCATTTCTATGTCGCCGACAATGGTGCCGTCGACAATCTTTCCGGTTAATTGCAGCCTGGCCGGGAACTGGGCCAGGTTATCGCGATTCAGAATCATACGGAATGACTCGCTGTCAACGGCGACATCAATAATTTCATGGTCCAGAATCGCCCGGAGATCCTCGCCATTTCGTTCAAATTGCAGATGCAGAGGGGCGCCCGGCATTTCTTTGTCGACATCAAAAGCCCAATCGCCGATCAGCTCCGCAAGCAATGCCGAGCGTGGATCGTTGATTACCTGGGTTGCAGGGGCGGCTGCTCCCGCGCCAACTCCTGCCCGGCGTACCGCTTCGCCGTACATCTCATAGCGAGTGCCATCGGGCGTATCCAGTGTCTCCATATAGACTTTCTTGGTGCCATTGCGACCGGCATAGCCGCTGGCCGTAATGAGATCGCCAACGCTAACGGTATCGGTGGTTATGTTGTTGCGTCGCATCAGGACAATGCTATGAGCGGCGATAATCCAGCGCGTGGTCTCGCCACCTGCGACGACGTCTATGAAATACTGGACATGAGGATTTCGATATCGTACCTCAGAGACGACTCCAGAGACTGTCACCTGCTTGGTGTTGTCGAATTCGGCTGAAAACGAGTGATGACCGGACGCGGCAACGCTCAATAGCAGTAAAACGGATGTCGAAATCATTCTTTTCATGGAGGGATCTGCAGTAACCAGGAGACCGGAGAATAATACCCTGACCGACATGACGAAACAGGCAGATTTACAGGACCGTTGCGGAATGCATGATGGTTACCGTATAATCCCGCGCCTGCGAGGTGGTGAATGGGGCCCGATTTGGGGCTGATTTACCCCCGCTACCAGATTTTTGGTAGAAACGAAGCCCCGCGATGGGGTTTTTTGTTGTCTGGCGAAAGTTGGCGTCAGCCGGCACTCGCTGGGAGAAAATGGGCCGGAGGCCCATTTTTCGTTTTAGAACAAAGTATTACGGTGAGTTGAGTCATGACCAGTGAAGAATTAATGCAGTTGCTGGGGCCTGCCGTGGAAGGGTTGGGATACGAATTGTCCGATCTTGAGCTCAGGATTGGGAATCGTGATGGATTTTTGCGTGTTTATATTGATAAGCCGGAGGGAATCGGGCTGGAGGATTGCGAGATTGTGAATCGGCAAATCAGCACGTTGCTGGATGTCGAGGACCCGCTTCCCGGAAATTATGTGCTGGAGGTTTCATCGCCGGGTCTGGACAGGCGCCTGACCAAGGTTGAACATTTCAAGCGCTTTAAAGGCAACGATATACGCGTGAAGTTGCGTTTCCCCATTGAGGGACGAAAGAATTTTCGCGGTGCATTACGCGCCGCGGATGAGGAAAATATTGAAATTGAGGTAGACGGAAAGTCGCATAGCTTGCCAATTGCGACGATCGAATCTGCCCGCCTGGTGCCAACGGTTTAGCCGCATGTCACCGGTTTGTTTCGGAGTTAAAAGGTAATGAGCAAAGAAATTCTGATGGTTGTCGATGCGGTCTCGAATGAGAAAGGTGTCGAAAAAGAAATCATCTTCGAAGCCATTGAACTGGCGCTGGCCTCTGCGACGCGCAGACGTCATGGCGGCGAAATCGACGTGCGCGTGGGCATTGATCGGGAAACCGGTGAATACGATACATTTCAGCGCTGGTTGGTGTTTGCAGATGACTCAACGGAGCTTGAATTTCCGGATATCGAATTGCGCATGATCGATGCGGTCGATATTGATGAGAGTGCCGAACCTGGTGGGTATGTAGAGATACCGATGGAGTCGGTTGAGTTCGGCCGCATCGCCGCGCAGACGGCAAAACAGGTCATCGTGCAAAAAGTCCGTGAAGCCGAGCGCGAGCAGGTTATCGAAGAATATGAGGGTCGTGAGGGCGAGTTGCTGTCTGGTCTGGTCAAACGCGTCGATCGCAACGGTGTCTACATTGACCTGGGCGGCAACGCAGAGGGCTTCGTGCCACGAGAAAATATGGTGCCGCGCGAGCCGGTAAGGCCACAAGACAGAATGAAAGCTGTGTTGACCGAGGTGCGATCAGAAGTTCGCGGTCCACAATTATTCATGACCCGAACGTCGCCAGAGTTTCTGATTGAACTGTTCAAGATTGAGGTTCCAGAGGTAGGTCAGGGACTTATCGAAATTCTCGGTGCGGCACGTGATCCTGGCCTGCGCGCGAAAATCGCGGTTAAGAGCAATGATTCCCGGATCGATCCGGTTGGTGCCTGCGTGGGCATGCGTGGTTCGCGAGTTCAGGCCGTGTCGAACGAACTGGCTGGCGAGCGTGTGGACATCATTCTCTGGGACGAGAACCCGGCCCAATTCGCGGTCAATGCCATGTCGCCAGCCGAGGTCGTGTCGATCGTCGTCGAAGAAGACAAGCACAGCATGGATATCGCGGTTGATGAGGAAAAGCTGTCGCAGGCCATTGGTCGTGGCGGCCAGAACATTCGCCTGGCGAGTGAGCTGACCGGTTGGGAACTCAATGTAATGAGTGAAACCGATGCGGATCAAAAAACTGATCTGGAAATGCGGGAATTGCTTGAGTTGTTTTCCAAACAACTGGATGTTGACGAAGAAGTTGCGCTTATCCTCGTTCAGGAAGGCTTTTCTACCATTGAGGAAGTGGCTTACGTGCCGACATCAGAGTTGGTGGAGATCGAAGAGTTTGACGAAGACATCGTCAATGAATTGAGAAACAGGGCGCGTGACGTGCTCCTGACTCAGGCGATCGTTCAGGAAGAGGAAATCGACTCGGCAGAGCCTGCCGATGATCTGTTGGCCCTGGAAGGCGTGGACAAGGCATTGGCCTTTACACTCGCCAGCAAGGGTGTCGTGACCCGTGAAGACCTGGCAGAACTTGCGACGGATGATCTCCTTGAGCTGAAAGAGATGGACCAGGAGGTCGCGGCGGCATTAATCATGCAGGCTCGAGCCCACTGGTTTGAAGCGGAAGAACAAGCCTGAAAATGGAAAATTTTGGAGTAGGTAATGGCTGATGTAACCGTTGCACAATTTGCGGATGTATTGAAAGTTCCGGTGGACAAGCTGTTGACGCAGCTTGATGACGCTGGCATCAAGGTCAGTGGTTCTGACGATACAATCAGTGAAGATGCGAAGCTCGATTTGCTCACGCATCTTCGACATAGCCATGGCCAGAAGGGCGATAGCGCGTCCGATGCTGCGCCGCGACGAATTACGCTCAAACGCAAGGAACGAACCGAACTGCGATTGGCGGGCGCCCAGGGTCGATCCCGCACGGTCAACGTCGAAGTACGCAAAAAACACACCTATATCAAGAGAAATGTTCTCGAAGAGCAGGCGCAGCAAGAGCAGGACGAACTCGATCGCAAACGGCAGGAAGATCTGGATAAGCTGGATGCAGAAAAGCGCGAGGTAGAACGCGTCGCGGCTGAGAAAGAAGAGGCTGTCAAGCGCGAAGAAGATGAAAAGCTACGCGAAGCCGCCGCGCGCGAGCAGGCCGAAACGGCCGCTCGCGAAGAGAAAGAACGTGCGGTCGCTGTTGCCACCGAAGAGAAGACCCGCCAGGAGCGGGCGGCAGCGGATGCTCGTGAGCGTCGTAGCAAGGACAAAGAGAAGAAAAAGGGTCGCGGTGGTGCAGATACCCGTTACGGCCGCAAGGAATTGCATGTAGCCGGTGACAGAGCCGGTCGCCGCAAGCGTAGCAAGACGCGTCCACGCCGGCGTCCGATTGCAGTCGGCGGCGATGGTCAGCACGGCTTCGAGAAGCCGACGGCACCGGTGATCAGGGACGTGGAATTACCTGAAAACATTGCGGTGTCTGAGTTGGCACAGAGAATGGCCGTCAAAGGCAATGACGTGGTCAAAGTGCTGTTTAACATGGGCGCCATGGTGACGATTAACCAGGTCATTGATCAGGACACGGCAATTTTGGTGGTCGAAGAACTGGGCCACAATGCACTGCCAGTCTCCGGCCAGGAAGTGGATGAGAGTTTGCTCGAGGGCGAGAAACTCGAGGGCGAACAGACTCCAAGAGCGCCTATCGTGACCATTATGGGGCACGTTGACCATGGCAAGACCTCGTTGCTCGACTACATTCGAAAAGCCAAGGTTGTTGAGGGTGAAGCAGGCGGCATCACGCAGCATATTGGTGCATACCACGTTGAAACCGATCAGGGAAAAATCACTTTCCTCGATACGCCCGGACACGCGGCTTTCACCGCCATGCGAGCTCGCGGGGCACAAGCAACGGATATCGTGATCCTGGTGATTGCGGCGGACGATGGTGTTAAGCCGCAAACGATCGAGGCGATTCAACATGCGAATGCGGCCGGGGTTCCGATGGTCGTTGCGGTCAACAAGATTGACAAAGAAAACGCAGACCTTGACCGGGTCAAAAACGAGCTGTCGGCGCAAGACGTTATCTCCGAGGAGTGGGGTGGCGAGCATCTGTTCGTCAACGTGTCCGCCCAAACGGGCGAGGGCATCGATAAGCTGCTCGAAACGATTCTCTTGCAAGCTGATGTCATGGATTTGACAGCGGTTGCCGAAGGTCCGGCACAAGGTCTTGTCATTGAGTCCAGTCTCGAAACGGGGCGTGGTGCGGTAGCTACGTTGCTGGTGCGGGCAGGAGAACTGAACCAGGGCGATATGATTATCGCTGGCCAGGAATTCGGTCGCATCCGCGGCATGTTTGACGAGTCCGGTCAAAAGGTAAGCTCGGCCGGGCCATCAACGCCGGTCGTCGTACTTGGGTTGTCCAAGACGCCGGATTCAGGAGACAGCTTCCTGGTTGTTAAGAACGAACGCAAAGCGCGTGAGGTGGCTGAATTCCGTCGCGACAAGTCACGGGAGTCCAAACTGGCTCAGCAACAGGCCTCACGAATGGAAGATATGTTTGCCCAGATGACTGAGGCTGACGGCAAGGTCGTGCCGGTTCTTATCAAGGCCGATGTGCATGGCAGTGTTGAGGCATTGCGGGATGCATTGACGAAGATTTCGAACGACGAGGTGAAAGTTAAAGTCATCAGCGCGGGTGTCGGTGGAATTACCGAATCCGATGCCGTTCTTGCCGGTGCGTCGAATGCCGCCATTATTGGCTTCAACGTACGTGCTGACAGTGCCGCGCGCACGGCGATGAAAGAATCTGGCGTCGATGTTCGCTACTACAGCATTATCTATGAGGCAATTGATGATGTGAAAGCAGCGGTAACCGGGCTCCTTGCACCGGAAATTCGCGAAAATATTGTCGGCCTGGCCGAGGTCAAGGATGTATTCACGTCGCCGAAATTTGGTGACATTGCTGGTTGCATCGTTTCTGAGGGCCTCGTGAAGCGTGCGAATCCGATTCGTGTACTCCGTGACAATGTCGTCATCTACGAAGGCGAACTTGAATCACTGCGGCGCTTCAAAGACGACGTCAATGAAGTTCGTTCGGGGACCGAGTGTGGCATTGGCGTCAAGAACTACAATGATGTGAAGGTCGGCGATCAGATTGAGTGCTTCGAACGCATTGAAGTTGCCCGGACGCTTGATTAGCACACACTACTGGCGATCCTGAGATGCCCCGCGAGTTTTCACGAAACCAACGGCTGAGTTCACAAATGCTGCGCATTTTGAATGAGCTGCTCCGATTTGAATCGAAGGATCCCGCGCTGGATGGCGTATCGTTGACGGCTATTGACCTGACCCGTGACCTGAGCGTGGCCAAGGTTCATTTTAGCCTGCTGGATCCGGAGGGCGATCCCAAGCCGGCCCTGGCTGGATTGCAACGCGCTGGAGGCTTCTTGCGCAGCAAACTGGGCGCGGCGATTAAGGTGCGGCACACCCCGGAATTACGGTTCATCTACGACGATAGCGTCGCCCACAGCATGAAGATCAGCCAATTGATCGAGGCTGCAAACAAATCCGCCGGCCCTGACGGCAGCAGCTAGCTACAGATGAGTAGAAACGCGGGTCGACGGCACAAAGCGGAGCCGGTTGACGGTTTGTTGCTGCTGAACAAGCCAGCCGGCATTACCTCCAATCAGGCGCTGCAAAAAGTGAAAAGGCTCCTGAACGCGAGGAAAGCCGGACATACGGGCAGCCTGGATCCCGCGGCAACCGGTATGTTGCCGCTGTGTTTCGGGGAGGCGACGAAGGTTTGCGCCTACTTGTTGGAGGCGGACAAGACCTACCGTGTGACCGCGCGCCTCGGTGAAGCGACCGACACGGCGGATGCCGATGGAGAGCTGATTGATACGGCGACGGTTCCGGTGTTGACGTATGACGATTGGGCGAAGGTCGTGGCTGGATTTGTCGGCGATATCGAGCAGGTGCCACCGATGTATTCGGCCCTCAAGAAAGATGGCAGGCGATTGTACGAACTGGCACGGCAGGGCATTACCGTCGAGCGTCAGGCGCGAAAACTCAGGATTTTCGACATACAGTTGCTGGAGGCGCGGGGAAACCGGCTGGTTCTGCGGGTCCATTGCTCCAAGGGCACCTATATTCGGACATTGGTAGAGGACATCGCGAAAGCGGCGGGTACGCTCGCCCACACGGCTAGCCTGCATCGAGAGAGCCTGGGAGATTTCAGGGCAAAGGATATGCTGGACCTTCCCAGCGTCACCGTCATCGCCGACAACGGGCCCCAAGGGCTCAGGGAGAAGTTGTTACCCGCCGATGTGGCGCTGGCAAGCTGGTCTGAGGTCAGTATTGACGTGGAGGCTGGTACGAGGTTTTCCGGGGGCCAGAGTGTCCCTGTTGATGCCAGCGTCCGCGGCTTGGTAAAGGTATATAACAATGAGCGCGTGTTTCTGGGGATTGGGGAGATCTCAGGTACCCGGCAACTCGCGCCAAAACGAATATTTCACGTGGCGGCCTGACGGCTTGCCAATATTCGGCCAAAACGGCCGGTTTTTGGAAATATGGGAACGATAGTCAGGATTGAATGAAAGCGTAAAAGTCCTGAGTTTTTCGTATTTTAGGCTATTACTTGGCCGGATGAGGCGCTAGAATAGCGCGCTTCCAAAACGGGCCAAAAGATTAGAAAGAACTATTGGAGTTTTTTAGAAATGTCACTATCAAGTGAAAGCAAGAGCAACGTTATCAAAGATTATGCTCGAGGAGAGTCAGACACGGGTTCGCCTGAGGTTCAGGTGGCTTTGTTGTCAAAGAGAATTACCGAGCTGACCGGTCATTTCGGTGAGCACAAGAAGGACCACCATTCCCGTCAGGGCCTTCTCAAGATGGTTAACAAGCGACGCAAGTTGCTCGATTACCTTAAAGAGAAAGATCAGGGCCGGTATCGCGAGCTGATTTCCAGTCTCGGCCTCCGCCGTTAAGTCACGCAGCGGTTCTTCAAAATCAATGAAAGGAATTCGTAACCGGCCCTGAAACGGGTTCGTGACGGCTTCCTTTTGTCATTACATTCAATTCAAGAGAATTAAAGTGAAATCAACTGAAAAGACGTTCCAGTATGGGGAACATACAGTATCCATTCGAACCGGTGCCATTGCGCGCCAGGCTGACGGCGCCGTGCTGGTCGATATAGCCGACACAGTCGTGCTGGTCACCGCGGTAGGCAGGAAGCGGGCCGATCCTGGTCGCGACTTCTTTCCTCTGACGGTCAATTATCAGGAAAAGACCTATGCCGCCGGCAAAATTCCGGGCGGATTCTTCAAGCGAGAAGGTCGTCCGGCGGAAAAGGAAACGCTCACGTGTCGATTGATTGACCGACCGATCCGACCGTTATTTCCGAAGGGATTCAAGAATGAAGTGCAGGTCATCGCCACAGTCATTTCACTGAACCCGGATGTGGATCCTGATATTCCAGCCTTGATCGGTGCATCGGCGGCGCTGGCTATCTCGGGCATGCCTTTTGCGGGCCCGATCGGTGGTGCCAGAGTCGGTTATGTTGACGGCGAGTATGTATTGAACCCGGGTGCGGCGACACTTGAGAACTCGGACCTCGACCTTGTGGTCGCCGGTACCGAGAGCGCCGTATTGATGGTGGAGTCTGAAGCGGATCAACTTTCTGAAGAAGTCATGCTGGGTGCCGTCATGTTCGGCCACGAGCAGATGCAGGTTGCGATCAAAGCGATCAGTGAACTGGCCGCAGAAGTTGGCAAGCCGGCCTGGGACTGGACCGCACCGGAAACGGATGAAGCGCTTGATACAGCGGTTGCCGCTGCGGCCGAGAGCGGTCTGGCAGATGCCTACAAGATTACTGACAAGATGGAACGTCAGGATGCCGTGCGCGAGTCCAAACGGGCGACGATCGAGGCGCTCTCGGGTGCAGAGGATGCGAAGTGGACCGCGGAGAATGTTGGCGGAGCGCTGGGCAAACTTGAAAAGGGCATCGTTCGCGGGCGGGTTATCGCGGGCGAGCCACGTATCGATGGACGTGATACCAAGACCGTTCGACCGATTGATGTTCAAGTAGGCGTGCTGCCACGTGCCCACGGTTCTGCTGTGTTCACGCGAGGCGAAACACAGGCTATCGTGGTAACGACGCTCGGTACGGGTCGGGATGCACAGATTATCGACGCGATTGAAGGCGAACGAAAGGAAGCCTTCATGTTGCATTACAACTTCCCGCCGTATTGCGTGGGCGAGACCGGCTTTGTTGGCTCTCCGAAGCGACGTGAAATTGGTCACGGCAAGTTGGCCAAACGTGGTATTCAGGCGGTCATGCCAAACCAGGAGGATTTCCCCTACGTCATTCGCGTCGTATCGGAGATCACGGAATCTAACGGTTCAAGTTCAATGGCTTCGGTTTGCGGAACCAGCCTGGCATTGATGGACGCCGGTGTACCGGTCAAGACTCCGGTGGCTGGTGTTGCCATGGGGCTGGTCAAAGAAGGTGACGATTTCGCGGTTCTGACGGACATTCTGGGTGACGAGGATCACCTTGGCGATATGGACTTCAAAGTGGCTGGTTCGGACAACGGCATCACGGCACTGCAAATGGATATCAAGATCCAGGGCATTACCAGTGAGATCATGAGCACCGCTCTTGACCAGGCCAAGGATGCGCGTCTGCACATTCTGGCTGAGATGAACCAGGTAATTTCGTCAGCGCGCGAAGAGATGTCCGAGTGGGCACCGACGATCATTACATTCAAGATCGATCCGGAGAAAATTCGGGACATTATTGGCAAAGGCGGATCTGTCATTCGCGCCATGACCGAGGAGACCGGCGCATCCATCGATATCGATCAGGATGGCACCGTTCGCATCGCATCGGTCGACGGCGCTTCTGGCCGGGAGGCACAGCGCCGCATTGACCTGATTACCGCTGATGTTGAAGTGGGCCAGATCTATGACGGCAAGGTTGTCCGTCTTATGGACTTCGGCGCTTTCGTCACCATTTTGCCGGGCAAGGACGGCCTGGTACATATCTCGCAGATTTGTAACGAGCGTGTTGAGAAGGTCAGCGACAAGCTGTCCGAGGGCGATAACGTGAAAGTCAAGGTTCTGGAAGTGGATCGTCAGGGACGCGTTCGACTTAGCATGAAGGAAGTTGACGCCGCCTAGGCATTGCAAAACGGAAAAAGGAAAGCGCGTCAGCATCGCTGTTGACGCGCTTTTTTTATGGCACTTAGGGCAGTGCGCAAGCCACAATGGTGTCGCACAGTCCCGTGCCGGCGCGACCATTGCCACCAGCGCAGATGCACCTACTGACGGTTCTCCCGGACACAGGTCATTGGCGTGGCCTGATCACCGGTAAAAGAGAGTCAGGCGAAGTAACTATTGTTGCTGCCACACGTCGCCCGACTGTTCGCTGGCGCCTTCAATGATTATCGATCCCATTTTGCACGGCGCTCGTCCACCCACATCCGCACATTCGGCCAGTTCATCAAGTCGCTTACGGTGTAATTCCTGCGTGAAATCCAGCGGCGCCGGTTCATCTGAATGCGGGGCAACCCAATCGGCCCGAGTCTGTTGCCGTACCTCGTCCTGAGTGGTAAATATTTCGAGTTCCCGTGCCGACGCCATGCAACGTGTTTTCTCTGCATTGACGATGACATCCTCCGATCGCTCCATGAGTCTGACGAGTTGCTCGCGAGCGAGTTCACAGTCGGCCTGGGTGACAAATTGCAGCTTCGACTCCTGCTCCTGGCAAATGGTCTTGCCGGCTGGTGCCAGACATTCACTGATGGTCAGTACGAAGACCTGTATCCACGCTGTATCCATTATTTCGCTCCTGAAAACACCCCGCAAGGCATTCTAGCCCGGACTATTCAAGAATGCGCTCGCGACCTTGCCTAATTCTTGTTTCCACCAGCAATTTTCTTCCCTCGGAAATACCCTCTGATATTCCGCTCGGCCAGGATATGCTTGCCGGTGAGCGCGCGAACTTCGCGCTACATGCCGGGAAGGGCGTGTATTTGTGTTTCCGCTGCCGAAATCCGCGACTGCAGGAAGTCGATAATCCGGGTTGGTAAATAATACCGTGGGCTCCACGGCGTGCCACCCGCGACGAATCCGACATGACCCCCTTCCTCACTGATTTCCAGCGTGACCTCGCTGGCCAGCTGAGGTGCTTCCGGGAGCATTTTCGGCAGCATGAAGGGATCATCTCGAGAATTGATAATGAGCGTGGGCCGGTCGATGTCTTTGAGAAATCCGATCGAACTGCATTTGTCGTAGTACTCGTCCTTGCCGGAAAAGCCGTGCAGAGGTGCCGTGACAGCATCGTCGAATTCGGCAAAGGTGGTCGCGTCCATGGTGCGATTCCAGTCGAATGCCGCCGTATGCCGGTCAAATTTTCGATTAACTGCATTCTTCATGCGTTTTAGCAAGTATCGCTGGTAACTTTTTGAAAAACCAATATTTAAAGCTTCTGAGCAAAGGCGTAAATCCAACGGGGCAGAGACAGCCGCCGCCGCGTCCAACGGGGTCGTCGGACCATCCTCGCCCAGGTATTTGAGGAGGACATTGCCGCCAAGAGAGTAGCCAGCTGCGAAAATGGGACCTTCCTGGCCTTCTGTGCGTAGTTTGTTGAGGAAAAAGCGCAGATCCCCGGTTTCGCCGGCGTGATAGCGCCTCGGCAGCACATTGCGGTAATCGCCACAATCCCGAAAATGCAGCACCGCAGCGTGCCAACCGTGGTTGGCGGCCGCCTGCAACAGGCGTCGGGCGTAGGCTGACTCGGCCGACCCCTCAAGACCATGCAACACCACCAGTAACGGAGTTTCAGACGAAAGTTGGGGCGAATCGGCCAACCAGTCGACCACCGTAACGTCGCCGTCAGGCAGATCAAGCGTCCGCCGGGTCGTTGCGGGGCGCGGCGCTGCGGGCCAGGGAAAAGAGGGGTACAGCGTCTGTAAGTGCCGATTTCGCAGCCAACGTGCGGCTCGAAATTCACTCCTGATGACTCGTCCGTGCTCTGCCTGATCCGTCATAGGTGGTTTGCTCGGCCAGTCGAAAAAAAAGGCCCCTCGCGAACGCGGGGGGCCAGCCGTGGAGTAAATACTCCTTCAGGCAATAGCAGCAGGGGGCGGGGGAGCTTATCCCTGCTGCACTGCACAAAATAGGGCATTTGGTACCCTGCTGTCAAGCTCAATATTCAATTCCCTGGCGTTCGCTAGTCGGCCCGTTCCCTTTTTGACGCCGACGGTTTTGTATCGGTATCCACATCGAGGCCCAAGCCCTTGAAGCGCCGTAAGACCTCGTCCTGCAAGGATTTCCAGCGGTTGAAATTTTTCTGTGCAATATCGGTCACGGCCTCGACGGGATCAATGCCCACGACTCGCTTGACCTGGCCGCGCAGGTTCTGCTGCTGGGTAGTAAAGAGCTTCATGCTCTGTTCCAGGTAATTGGCCATAAAGCCCGGTACAACCTTGCCGTATGAGCGGATGACCTGCGACAGGAAATCCTCGCTCATGACGGCCTCACCGTGTTGTTCCTGTTCGCTTATGACCTGCAGCAAAATGGGGCGAGTGATGTCGTCGCCACTTTTTTTGTCAATAACTATGAATTCAGTCTTGCTCAGGACCAGTTCCCTGACGTCGACGAGCGTGATGTAGCGGCTGTCTTCGGTATCGTAAAGACGCCGATTCGGATACTTCTTGATGATTCGAGCTTTACTCATTGGTGGTCTCTTAAGCTTGAGCGTGTACCCGGTTGATATTGAAATTGCTCTGGTTTGGTCACTGGCAATTCTGCAATCCGGTGCTTTCCGCGCACTCAGAACGCAGCAATAGCGATGGCCCTAAGGGCGAATTGGTGTCTACGATAGCCGAATTTTGGTGCTAGCAATAGTGCTGCGGTGCAATAATTTTTTGTTTTTCCATTACTTGCGGGCGCCAATGCCCAATCGCCCAGTTCCAGATATCGGCGAGCTGCTCTTCGGCTAACGACAGAGGAGGTTCCTGCCCGAGCGCATCAAGTGCCCTGACCAGGGTTTTTCGAGTACATTCAGTGGAAATCGCGGCCGCGCCAGTGAGCTTGCTCAATTTCTGTCCCGCCTCGTTTTCGGCGACCGGAATATGCACATAGGCGGGTGTCGGTAGCTGCAGCAAACTCTGCAAATGGATATGGCGAGGGGTCGAGTCGAGTAAGTCAATGCCGCGTACAACCTCGGTGACGCCCTGGTCAGCATCATCCTGAACCACCGCGAGGTGGTAGGCGACAAGGCCATCACGCCGCCGAATGACGAAATCGCCCGACTGCGATTCGAGTTGCATTGATTGTGGGCCTTGTAGCGCGTCTACGAATTTAATCGGCCTGTCATGGGTACGCAGCCGAATCGCCGATTCGCCGGCATCACAGCCAGTACGGCAGGTACCGGGATATATGGCGCCCAGGAGGCCGTGCGGCACGTTGGCGAGGTCGCGTCGCGAGCAGGAGCAGGGATACGCCAAACCGGTCGCAATGAGTCGTTCGATGGCGGCGCGATGCCGATCCTGAAAACCGGACTGGTAGGTAACCTGGCCGGTCCATTCGAAGCCGTAGGCCTCCAGTGTGCCCAGGATGAGTTTGTCCGCCCCGGGCTGTTCGCGCGGCGGATCAAGGTTCTCAATGCGAAGCAGCCACTGGCCGTTCGCTGTCCGTGCCTGCAGGTAGCTGGCAACAGCCGCGAGCAATGACCCAAAATGTAACGGGCCGGTCGGTGAAGGTGCGAACCGGCCAACATAGGGGGTCTGGGTTGCCGTTGAAATTGGCGGCCTAGCGGTAGCGGTCATCCCGGTCACGGAACTGGCGTTCAGCCAACTCCCGACGCTCCTGAGCTTCCACGCAGAGTGTGGCTACCGGTCGCGCCTCTAGGCGTTTCAGGCCAATTTCCTCGCCCGTTTCCTCACAGTAACCGTAGCTGCCTTCCTCGATGCGAGTCAGCGCCGAGCTGATCTTTCGCAGCAGTTTGCGTTCCCGGTCACGGGTGCGCAGTTCAAGCCCGAACTCCGATTCCTGGGTGGCCCGATCATTGGGGTCCGGGAAGTTGGCCGCTTCGTCCTGCATGTGGTGCACAGTGCGGTCCACTTCAGTCATTAGCTCGGCCTTCCATGCAGACAGGATGTCGTCGAAATGAGCAAGTTGTTTCTTGCTCATATAACCCTCGCCGCGGCGGGCTTTGTAGGCTGATATGCCATGAATAGGTCCGCTTAGCATGTCCCCACGCTTGCGCGGTGAGGCTGCCTTCTTCCTGGCGGGCGCTTTTTTGGCGACCTTTTTCCTGCTCACGGCCTTCTTGACGGCCGCTTTTTTCGTGCTGGCCTTTTTCACGGCCGGCTTTTTGCGAGCCGCTTGTTTCTTGGCGGCGGGTTTCTTCTTGCTGGCTGCCTTTTTCTTCACGGCTGGCTTTTTACGCGACACAGCCTTCTTTTTCGACGATTTTTTCGCCGCGACCTTTTTCTTGCTCACTTTACGTTTTTTACCTGCGGCTTTGGAGGGTGTAACTCGCTTGCGAGATACCGCCTTTTTTCGCTTCGTGCTAGCGGTCTTCTTTGCGGGCATTTCCTACTCCTGCCGGTCTGAGAAAAGGCCGGCATTATACATGGCTTGATCCCACATGGAAGCCCAAAAAACAGGCTTTTTTCAGGCACGATTGGCGAATCTTCGCGACGCTGGAGAATCTTTTTCGAATGCTTGATTCGGGACCCGATTTGATCGCCTGAAGAGGGACGCAACCCAAGGCCTGGCGGGCGTGCAAGCAAGCTTGTCTTTTTGTGGCGACAATCGTTTTATGGGCGGATATACATTACACTACATCGAATTGACGGGCTATTGGCGTGATACCACCTGATGCGATTAAGCAAGATAAAGCTCGCCGGCTTTAAATCTTTTGTAGACCCAACCACGATACCCTTTCCCAGCAACCTCGTCGGCGTTGTCGGGCCAAATGGATGCGGCAAATCGAATGTTATCGATGCCGTTCGCTGGGTTATGGGCGAGAGCTCGGCGAGCCGGCTTCGAGGCGACTCGATCACCGACGTGATTTTCAACGGCTCAAGCTCCCGCAAGCCGGTTGGGGCCGCTTCTGTGGAGTTGCTGTTTGATAACACGGAAACGACACTCGATGGCCAATATGCCAAATACGCTGAAATTGCCATTCGAAGAGAAGTCTCCCGGGACGGTATCTCCTCCTACTTTCTGAATGGTACGCGCTGCCGACGCAAGGATATCACCGGGATTTTCCTGGGCACCGGTTTGGGGCCACGCAGTTATTCGATCATTGAGCAAGGCATGATTTCGCGCCTGATTGAGGCAAAGCCCGAAGAGATGCGGGTGTTTATGGAAGAAGCAGCCGGGATTTCGAAGTACAAAGAACGCCGTCGCGAGACATCCAATCGCATAAAACATACTCGAGAGAACATTGATCGCCTGAAAGACGTTCAGGAAGAAGTCGAAAAACAGATCAAGCACCTGGACCGGCAGGCAAAGACCGCCGAACGGTACGGTCGTATGCGCGACAAGGAACGCCGTACCGCCGCAGAACTCCTGGGTCTGCGATTACGGGAGCTGGATCAAAGTGCGAGCGGCGCCAACCTGAGTCTCGGAGAAAAAAATACTGCCCTGGAGATGTTTGTTGCCGAGCACCGACGGATAGAGGCCGGGACCGAACGGGCACGAGTGGACCAGTCCGAGAAATCGGAATCATTTAATGAAGTACAGGCTCGCTATTACAAAGCCGGCGCCGAAATAGCCCGGCTTGAACAGTCCATCGAACACGCCCACGAATTGCGGGAGAGACAGCAAAATGATCTCCAGCAAGCCGTACAGGGCGCCAGCGAGATTGCGGAGCACATTAACAAGGACCAATCCGAGATCGCCCAGCTTGAATTGTCATTGAGCGAACTCGTACCAGGCTTGCAACAGGCGCAGGAGACGGAGCGGGGATCACTGCAATCGCTAGAACGCGCCGAAAAGGCACTGGCTGAATGGCAACTGCAATGGGATGACTACGCGCTGAGTTTCAGCGAGGCAGAGCAGACCCGCAATGTTGAAACAACACGTACCGAACAGCTGGATTCGCGCATCGGGAGCCTGGTGCAACGGCGCCGGAAGCTGGATGAAGAAAATCACGGCGCTGATCCCGCTGAGCTGAGGTCAAAGCACGAAAAGCTGGTCGCGGAGGAGCAACGCAAACGGCAGGCCAGAGGCGAGTTTGAGCGTGCCTTGCAGGACATTGCCGAGAAAATTCGCAAACTGCGAGAGCAGGATGCAAAACTAAACCGGCTGGTCGAAGAACGACTGACCACGCTGCGAACGGCCGAATCGAAATATGCATCCATTGAGGCTATTCAGAAGGCAGCACTGGGTCAGAGTGATGAAAGTATTCAAAAATGGCTGGAGTCTGCAGGCATTGCGGGAAATGACCGTGTCGCGCAGGCGCTGGATGTTGATGAAGGCTGGGAGCGCGCCGTTGAAACGGTGCTTGGCGACTATTTACAAGCAGTGTGTGTGAATGATGTGGCCAGTGCGGTCGAAAGTCTTGGCGACCTGAAGTCAGGCAACGTCATTTTGCTTGAGGGCCGTATCGATGATGCCGCGACGAGCAACAGTTCTACGCTCGCGTCTCATGTGAAGAAAGCACCCGTTGCCGTAATGGAAATATTGCAGTCAGTTCGAGTTGCCGACTCCCTGGAAGCGGCGTTGGTAATTCGTGAGCAGATCGGATCGGCCGGCTCTGTCATTACGGCGGCCGGAGTCTGGATCAGTCAGGGATGGCTGCGGGTTCGACGTGACAAGGACCCCAAGGCAGGCGTTCTGGGTCGTGGCCACGACATGCGTCGCCTGATGTCGGAAATTCGGGAACTCCGGGTGCGCAGCGAGAGTGCCAGGAAACTGGTATCAGATGGCCGCACGCGATTATTGCAACTTGAGGAACGGCGGGAGATATTGCAACGCGACGCGGCGGCACTATTGAGCGAATACTCCGAGACCAAGGCAAACCTGGACTCGGCTCGTTTTCAGCTGGATCAGGCTGATGCACGCAAGCTGGCTGTTTCGGTAGAAAATCGCGATATAGAGAAAGAGAAATTTGCGGCGGAAGAACAAATCACCGATTCGAGGCATCGCTGTCAGCAGGCCATGGTCGCTCTGGAAGGCCTCTCAGGGCGACGCAACAATCTGGAATTGCAGCGCGATGAGTTGCGCGATGAATTGCAGCGGGTTCGTGAGCAGGCCAGTCAGGACCGTGAATCGGCCCAACAAATGGCTATCCAGTTCGAAAGCCGGCGCTCAAGCAAGGATTCCGCGGCTCAAAGCCTGCAGCGAATGGAGTCGCAGCTGACACATTTCAGCCGCCGCGAGAAGGATATACGCGAGCAATTGAATCAGAGCGAGGAGCCGCTGGAAGATAAGAACAAAGAGCTTGCCCGACAACTCGATGTTCGTGTCACAGTTGAGTCTGAATTGGCGCATGCCCGCACGCTGGTGGATGAGGTCGATGATCAGCTACGGGAACTCGATCAGCAACGTGTGCAGGTTGATCAGTCCGTTGAAGAAGCACGAATTGCCGTCAGCGAAGCGAAGATGGCATTGCAGGAGGTTCGCGTGCGGCGCGAGGGATTTGCAGAGCAACTCGCACAGACGGATTTTGCACTGGAAGAGATTCTCGAAGGGCTTGATGAGTCGGCGGCGGTCGACAACTGGGAGGAACAACTCGACAAGATTCGTGCGCGGATCGATCGACTGGGGCCAATTAACCTCGCTGCAATCGACGAGTTCAAGGAACAATCAGAGCGCAAGGAATATCTGGATTCCCAACTTACGGATCTGGAGGACGCTTTGTCCACACTCGAAGGGGCTATCCGCAAGATAGATCGTGAGACGCGTACCCGCTTCCGTGAAACGTTCGACCAGGTGAATGCCGGTTTTAAACAACTGTTTCCCAAATTATTTGGTGGCGGGCACGCCTATCTTGAACTCACTGGCGACGACCTGTTGTCGGCTGGTGTGACCGTTATGGCGAGGCCACCGGGGAAGCGAAACAGTACGATTCATTTGCTGTCTGGCGGCGAAAAAGCCCTCACTGCGGTGGCACTGGTATTCGCCATTTTCGAGCTCAACCCGGCACCATTTTGTCTGCTGGACGAGGTTGATGCCCCACTTGATGATGCAAATGTCACACGCTTTTGTTCCATCGTGAAGGAAATGTCAGAGAAGGTGCAGTTTGTCTTTATCACCCATAACAAGGTGACCATGGAGATGGCACGGCAGTTGACCGGCGTGACCATGCAGGAGCCTGGCGTTTCTCGACTGGTATCCGTCGACCTCGACGAAGCCGTTCACATGGCAGCAAGCTGATTCGGAGCACAACCAGGAATCGTTATGGACGGTCTGCGATGGTTGCTTTTGTTATTCGGATTGTTGGTGGTTGCCGGCGTCTACTGGTATAGCCGTAGAGAAGGCGAGAAGCCCCGGGGTTCTGTATCCCCAAAAACCGTTGGCGGGCGATCGGAGCCGACACTGGGTGATGTTCTGCAGACTCCATCGACGGACCTGGAGGCTGACGATTCGGCCACCGACGTCATGGAGGATGAGCCAGAACCGCAGCAGCAAAGAATCATCACGGTGCGCATCATCGCGACCAAAAACAGTGCCTTCTCGGGGGAGGAGCTGATTCTTAGTTTGCGGGGCATCGGCATGCGGCATGGAAAATTCGGTATTTTCCACCAGTACGAGGGCAATGACGAGAAACAGATTATCTTCAGTGCGGCGAGCCTTGTGGAACCAGGAAGCTTCGATCTGGAAAATATACAGGCTCAGCAAATTCCGGGAATCAGTGTTTTCATGGTGCTGCCGTGTTCGATGGATGGTCCGCAGGCATTTGATCTGATGATGGCCGCGGCCAGGGAATTAACGAAGGTCCTGCGGGCAGAATTGCTTGACGAGTCTGGTAGTACATTGAGTATTCAGCGCGAGCGTTATCTTCGCGAGGAAATAATCCAGCACGAATTGGGTATGCAGGTGACCTAGCCCGGGAGTGCTTGCCACAAATGACAGTGACCGAGGCGACCAGGAAAAGAGTGGAAACTCTCCGCGAGGAGATTCGACACCATAACAATCGATACCACGTTCTTGACGCTCCTGAAATTCCTGACGTCGAGTACGACCGTCTCATGCGGGAATTGCAAGAGCTGGAATCGGCCCATCCCGAGCTCATATCTCCGGAGTCCCCGACACAGCGGGTTGGTGCAGAGCCGATAAGCGAATTCGGAACCGTGGTTCACGGTCTTCCTATGTTGTCATTAAACAATGTGTTCACGGAAGATGAATTATCGGATTTTCATCGGCGCGTGTGCGCGCGTCTCGAGTTGGACGACGGCGCCGACATCGATTATATGGCGGAACCGAAATTTGACGGTGCCGCGGTAAGCCTGGTGTTTGAAAATGGCCGACTGGTTCGCGGCGCGACCCGCGGCGATGGTACCCGCGGTGAGGATATTACCCACAATGTTCGGACTATTGAGGCTGTGCCGCTACAGCTGCTGGGCGAGAATTTTCCAACAGTTCTCGAAGTTCGTGGCGAGGTTTTCATGCCACGAGCGGGATTCGCGCGGCTGAATGAACGCGCCCGGGAAAAAGGTGAAAAAGGATTTGTAAACCCACGCAACGCGGCGGCCGGTAGTCTGCGTCAACTTGATCCACGCCTGACTGCCGAGCGCCCGCTCGATTTTTACGCCTATGCGGTCGGCATTGTTGAAGGAGGATCATTGGCGGCACGACACAGCGAGATTTTTGACCAGCTGCAGCAGTGGGGTTTAAAGGTCTGTCCGGAACGTCAGTTGGTCCAGGGAGTTGATGGCTGCCTGGAATATTATGCGGCCGTGGGTCGAAAACGAGATTCGCTCGACTATGACATCGATGGTGTAGTGTTCAAAGTGGACCGACTCGATTTTCAGCGCGAACTCGGATTCATTTCCAGAGCCCCGCGCTGGGCGATAGCGTACAAATTTCCTGCACAAGAGGAGCTTACGCTGGTTGAAAACATTGAGTTTCAGGTTGGCCGCACCGGCGCCGTGACGCCCGTCGCACGGCTAAAGCCGGTTTTCGTAGGCGGTGTCACGGTCAGCAACGCGACGCTTCACAATATGGACGAATTGCATCGCAAGGATGTTCGAGTGGGCGACACCGTGATCGTTCGCAGGGCAGGGGACGTGATTCCCGAAGTAGTGCAGGTCGTCCTGGCCAAACGTCCGGAAGGAACCGAGCCCGTACAGATTCCGGGGGAATGTCCTGTCTGTGGCTCAAAAGTAGTACGGATTGAGGGAGAGGCGGTTTCCCGCTGTACCGGTGGATTATCCTGCGCGGCACAACGATCAGAAGCGCTTAAACATTTTGTTTCAAGAAAAGCGCTCGATATTGAGGGTCTTGGCAGCAAGCTGATCGAACAATTGGTATCCACGGGCCGAATCAAGACACCGGACGAGATTTTTACGCTTGGCGTAGACGCGATCGCTTCGATGGAGAGGATGGCCGCAAAATCGGCCGAAAACCTCAAACAGGCGATTCAAAAAAGCAAAAAAACGACGCTCTCACGGTTCCTCTACGGCCTCGGGATCCGCGAGGTAGGCGAAGCCACTGCAGCCTCGCTTGCGGCGCACTACGGCAAGCTGACGAGCATCATGGACGCTGATGTAGAGTCGCTGCAGAAAGTTGCGGACGTAGGGCCGATCGTTGCGTCCCGAATACAGCTTTTTTTCGCCGAAGAGCGAAATCGGCGGATCATCCAGGCACTAATAGCAAGCGGGCTGCAGTGGGATGAAACAGAACGCCAACCGGTCGAAAAAGGCCCCCTCACCGGTAAGACATTCGTACTAACGGGCACCATGAAAAACATGACCCGAGATGAATTGAAGCGCCAAATCCAGGCGAAAGGTGGAAAAGTAAGTGGCAGTATTTCCAAGAAGACGGACTTTCTCGTCTATGGAGACAAAGCTGGTTCAAAATTGTCGAAAGCGCAAAACTTGGGAATCGCGCGAATTGACGAGTCCGAAATAAATAATCTCTTGCTGATCAACAATTAAGCAAAATTTTGTCATTCCAACTCAAAATTGTTAATGAAATCAATTCCTATTAGTGGGCAAAGCATCAGAAAAGGCAGTTTGTTTCCGGACCAGATGAGGTGCGAAACTTGGGCCATTTTTCCCAAGTCGCCAATTTTATTGACCAAAATCAGCCGTCTACCTATATTTCGCGCCCATGCAAGAAAGCTTTCACCAAAAAATTCTTTCAGCTTTGTACCTCGTACTCAGACAACTAGCGAAAGCTCTGTTGGCGGCCGGAATTGGGTATCGAGAGTATGCTGAGATATCAAAAAGTGCGTTCGTAGATGTGGCAACCGAAAACTACGGCCTTCGGGGACGACCGACTAACATCTCTCGAGTAGCAGTAATGACTGGATTGACACGAAAAGAAGTCCGCAGAATACGCGACAAGGCTTCGGCTGGGGCTCAAACTGTCATTGAGCGACACACTCCCATGTCGGAAATTCTCCATCGTTGGTACACGGATGAAGAATATATCGATCGTACCGGGAAACCGATTGTTCTTGAATTCGCAGGCGAAAGGAAATCGTTTTCCGCTCTCGTTCGTAAGCATGGTGGCGATATTCCACCCGGTGCGATGCGCACTGAGTTGAAACGCATTGACGCGATCGAAGAGGGGGATGACGGCAGGCTTCGCGCGCTCAAGCGAAACGTCTCCGGTCTGAAGGGCCATGAGCGATTGGTGACTGGGCTAGCAAATGTCATGTACCCAGCCGCGCTGACTCTGGCGCATAATACGAGCTCGGCCAGAGATGAGACATGGATCCAGCGGACCGCAGCGACGCGCTATGTCCGCAAAGACGATCTCGGTCGGCTACGGCGGATCAGTAGTGACCGACTTGTAGAATTGACCGAGTCCATCGATGATCTGTTTGTCGCCTACGAGACGCTTTACGAAAAAGATGTAGATTATCAATCGACACGCGCGGTGGGCGTCGGCGTTTTTTATTTTGAGGAAGACAAGCAGGATTCGAACGTATTTTCATAGTTTGCTGAATCGAATTTCGATGCTTTCTGCAAAAGCCCGTTTTTGCGCAAAATTCACAATTAGTGGTGACCATCCTTTCGCCACCTGAGATTTCCCTAAAACCGAATCTAGCCGTCCTGGCCTAAGTCCGATTAAAAACAGATCGTGCCATTTATTTGAGAAAACACATTACCATTGCGTTATAAGCAATTGATTAACAATAGCTCCTCATTCTCAAAGATTTCTTAGGTATCTTCTCTAACTGATTGAATTTGGCAGCAAATGAATTTTATTTGCAGTCCCGCCAAGATATCCGGCACAAATCGCATGAAATCTAAGGTCGAAGCGGCCTTTCACTTGATACTTAAAGTTGACTGTGACCTAGTTCGGGAATAAATTCCCTACAATGGCTATTATGTCTAAACATGA